>NZ_JAQUZF010000005.1:2076-56312 GCF_028691475.1 Anaeromusa sp. | reverse complement strand
CGCAGCAATTCTTCCGCTTCCAGCGTTTCTTTTTCGATCAGCGCAGCAGCAATGACATGCAGCTGTTCGATATTTTCGCGCAAAATGCTTTCTACGCCGTTATACGCTTCTTCCACCATCTTACGGACTTCTTTATCGATGGAATGAGCTACTTCCTCGCTATAGTTGCGGTCCCGGGAAATATCGCGGCCCAGGAACACTTGCTCCTGCTTTTTACCAAAAGCAATGGGGCCCATGGTTTCACTCATGCCGTATTCGCAAATCATCTTGCGAACCAGCTCAGTAGCCCGTTCGATATCGTTTTGCGCTCCAGTGCTAATTTCATTCAACACCACAGCTTCAGCCACACGACCGCCTAAGAAGACTTTCAACTGCGCCAATAGTTCCGAACGAGTGGCATAGTAACGGTCTTCCTTGGGCAGCATTAGCGTATAGCCGCCGGCGCGTCCCCGCGGGATAATCGAAACCTTGTGCACCGGATCTGTATGATCCAACAGCATGCCCACCAACGCATGGCCTGCTTCATGGTAAGCGGTGAGGCGTTTTTCCTTGTCGCTAATGACCCGGCTCTTGCGCTCCGGCCCAGCCACGACACGCTCTACTGCTTCTTCCATTTCTCCCATTTCCACGCGTTTCTTATTGCGCCGCGCCGCTAAGAGCGCCGCTTCATTCACTAGGTTGCTCAAATCCGCTCCGGTAAAGCCCGGCGTCCGGCGAGCCAGAACATCCAGATCCACTTCCTTAGCCAAAGGCTTGCCCTTAACGTGAACTTTAAGAATTTCTTCTCGGCCGCGGACGTCTGGACGGTCTACGACAATCTGCCGGTCAAAGCGACCCGGGCGCAACAGCGCTGGGTCCAGAATGTCCGGACGGTTGGTAGCGGCAATAATGATAATGCCTTCGTTGACGCCAAAGCCGTCCATCTCTACCAGCAATTGGTTCAGGGTTTGCTCCCGTTCGTCATGGCCCCCGCCCAAACCGGCGCCGCGCTGACGACCTACGGCGTCAATTTCGTCAATAAAGACAATGCAAGGCGCATTTTTCTTAGCTTGTTCAAAAAGGTCCCGCACTCGGGACGCACCCACACCGACAAACATTTCCACAAAGTCGGAGCCGCTGATGCTAAAGAACGGTACGCCTGCTTCGCCGGCTACCGCCCGCGCCAACAGCGTTTTACCAGTGCCAGGAGGTCCAAAAAGCAATACGCCTTTAGGAATCCGAGCGCCTAAGTCATTGAATTTTTTCGGATGCTTGAGAAATTCCACGACCTCTTCGAGTTCCTGCTTGGCCTCATCGGCGCCGGCTACATCCTTAAAGGTTACTTTGATCTTTTCATCGCCATGCAGCTTCGCCCGGCTTTTGCCGAACGACATCACCCGGTTGCCGCCTCCTTGGGTCTGCTGCATGATGAAGAACCAAACTCCGATCAGCAACAGCATAGGCAAAATGGATGAAAAAATAGTGGTCCACCACGGCGGCTGCGGCGGCTGTTCCGCCTTGATTTCAATATTCTTGGCACGCAGGGTGTTAATCAACGTCGGGTCGTCTGGAGTTACGGTTGTAAACTCCGTACCATCCTTAAGCTTACCACGAATCGTATTTTCCACTATCGTGACTTTTTCCACCTTCTGCTCGTCCACCTGGCGCAGGAACTGGGTATAAATGATTTCCTGCTTGTTCGTCGTCTTCGACGAATAGTAGTCAATGATGGAAATCGCGATAATGATGATGAGCAGGTAAAAGCTCACATTCCGGAAAAATTTATTCAATCGTAGCCCTCCTCTCATTGGAGCGCACACAGCTGTTCACTTTGGCCTCCATAGAAATTAATTATATCATTAACCGTTTCTGCGGACAACAAAAAGAGCCGCCTGCTTATGCATAAATCGCAGGCTTCAAAATGCCAATGAAAGGCACGTTGCGATATTTTTCCGCATAATCCAGTCCATAGCCGACAACAAATTCATCAGGAACCACAAAGCCGTTATAATTGACTTCCAAATCCACCTTACGCCGTTCCGGCTTGTTCAATAATGTGCAGATGCGCACACTGGCAGGCTGGCGGGATTTGATATTGTCTACCAAGTAGCTTAAAGTCAGGCCGGAATCAATAATATCCTCTACAATCAGCACATGCTTGCCGGCTACTTCCTCATCCAAATCTTTTAAAATGCGCACGATGCCGCTGGAAGAAGTAGACGTTCCATAGCTGGATACCGCCATAAAGTCGATCATCACCGGTACGGTTATCGCCCGGGCCAAATCGGCCATAAACATAACGGCGCCGCGCAGCACGCCAATCATCAAAATTTCCTTGCCTGCATATTCCTTGCTGATTTCTTCACCCAGTTCGCGGACGCGCTGCCGCAATTGCTCTTCACTCAGCAAAACGCGTTCAATGTCTTGCAACATAACCTTCCAATTCCTCCTACATCATTGAGTATCTCTTTGCAGCCGCACATACAGCTGCTTGCCCGCGCCGGACGCTCGTTCGTCCGCCCGCAGACCCGCCACCCAAAGAATCCCTTGGGCATCGCATAAAAGCGGCAGTTGGTCCCGCTCCGCCTGTGGCACTTTGGCGTCAATTAAATAGTCCTTTAGTTTTTTGCGTCCTCCCATTCCGACCGGGCGAAACACATCGCCAGGTTGACGAAAGCGCACCACCAAAGGCGGCTCCGCCGCAGCCCAGGCCATTGACAACACGTCTGACCCTGCAGCATCCTCAAACGCAAGCCAAGAAGTTTCCAAGCAGCTTCCGTCCGGCAACTCCGTCACACTTGGTACATCGACTTCCCGCTGCCACCTGGACTCTTGAAGCGGCGCTTTGGCAGCTGCAGCCAAAGGCTCCAGTACCAAACAGGCATAGTCTTTGCGGACTTGCCAGCCTCCTGGCAGCACCTGCACGGTGCCAGTTCGTCCGTCAGAGGCTAACTTTAAGAGATTTTCCACATGCACAAAGCAGATTCCTGTCAAGGCGCCTCGCTTTTTTTCTAAAACCTGCCGCCACAGCTCCCGTTGTACCGCCGGATGATATGCAGAGTAAGCGAGCAACTTTACTTGGCAGGAATTCTCTAGCCAAAGAACACAGTGCGCCTGCGCCTTTAGCGCTTCTTGGCGAACAAACTCATGTTCCTCTCGAATAATATCGGCTGTTCGCGTTAAGGCTGGTACAATTTCCGGATTATAGGCGCTCAAATCCGGCAACAGGTGATGCCGGATACGGTTGCGCAAATACTTGTCTTTTAAATTGCTTGCATCCAAGCGCGGCCTTAGCCCCTGTTCACTGCAGTACGTTTCAATCTCACGGCGGCGCACCTGCAAAAACGGCCGTATAAGGAGCGCTTCCTGTTCCGCCATGGCTGCCAAGCCTTCCGCGCCTGCGCCACGGAGCAAATGCAACAGGAAGGTTTCCGCTTGGTCGTCCGCATGATGCCCAAGGGCAATATACGACGCCCCCAAGGAGCTCGCCGTCTCACGCAGCCACTGATAGCGCAAGCGCCGGGCCACATCCTGCGACGATCCGCCATGCTCTCGCAAATAGCCGGGCACATCAATCGCCACCGCCTGATAAGAAAGCTGACGTTCACGACAAAAGTCCGCCACAAACCGTTCGTCCGCCGCCGAAGCTTCGCCGCGAAAACAATGATCCACATGGGCCACGGCCAAGCGAAACCCCTGTTCTCCGGCTAAGCGCTGCAGCACATGCACCAACGCCAAAGAATCCGGGCCGCCAGAACAGGCGGCCAAAACCAGCGATTGCTCGGGGAACAATTGCCGCCGCTCGCACCAGGAGCGCACCTTAGACAGCAGCATGCTTGCCTGCCCCCTTTCCGCTGCGCCGCAGCATGCGAATCAACGCCGAGCTTAAAAACAGGCCAAAAGCAATAGCGCCGGCGATCAACAGCATGCGCACCGCCATAGAGCCAGCTTCCGCGTAAGTACCTTCCACAAGAAGCCGCATCGTATGGTACGCTTCCGCCCCCGGCACCAAAGGAATAAATCCAGTAACAATATAGATGGTCGCCGGCTTATGCGTACGTCGAGCCAGCCATTCCGCAGCCAAGCCCAAAGCCAGGCTGCCGAAAAAGACCGCCGCCACCAGTTTGCCGCCCGCTTGGCTTACAGCATACATTACCGCCCAGCATAACGCCCCGCCCGCGCCGCTCCACAAGAGCGCCGACTGAGGAATGCGGCAGAGAATACCAAAGGCGGCGGACATCAAAAAGCAAGACAACAACCGCAATAAAAAGATCTCCATCTTTACCCTCCCATGCGCATCGGCAAGGCCAGTACAAGAATAACTCCCATGGCTACGGCCACCGCCGTAAGGGCCGCTTCCAGAATTCTAGCGGCGCCGCTCATTAAGTCTCCCGCCAGCAAGTCTCTCAAGGCGTTGGTAATCGCCACTCCCGGCACCAAGGGCATCAAACCGCCAACAATGATAAGGTCCCGGCTGAGCTCTTCCCAAGCACGCCCCAACCAAGCCCCTAAAAAAGCCACCACCATGGCGCCAACTAAATCAAGCGTAAAGGGCGCCGCATGATACTTGGTTAACCAGGACAACAGCCACCGCATGCCGGCAGCCACAAAAAAAGCAGCCGCGCCTTCTTCCAACGTTCCGCCCAAAAGCAGCACCGTCGGACCGCCCACCAAGCCGGCTGCACAAGCCAGCAACCAAACAGGCACAGCCCTGTGCTCCCGCGCAATACGCTGCAACAACGCCGCCGCCTGCGGGGGCGTTGTCCGGCCCTCTTCCAACCGGCGGGCCACGGCATTCACCTTATGAATCCGGTCTAAATGAATGCTTCGCGCCCCTACGCGGCAAATTCTGGTGACGCACTGTCCGTCGGCCGCCTCGACCTCCAGCACCAAGCCAGTATGAAGCACAAGGCTTTCCGCCCGTTTAGCGCCGCAGGCCAAAGCAATCCGTTCCATCGTTTCTTCCACGCGATAGGTTTCCGCACCGCTTTTGAGCAGCTCTTCTCCAGCTAATACAGCCAAAGAAGCAATATCCTTGCTTTCCATTTTTGCTCCTCTCAGAGCCGTCAAGCTCCTTGTTCGCCTGTAGCACAAACAGAAAAAGAGCATTTTTGCAAATGCTCTTTGCTCTTACGAATTACCTTATTCGCCGCGGCGCGCTCCACGACCGCCCCGCTTTGATTCTGTGCTGCGTTTAAGTTCCGACAGACGCTCGTCGCTGTCTTTGAGAAATTTGCTTAGTTTGTCTTCAAAAGTTACTGTAACCGGACGATGCGGACGCCGGTTATCGTGAAAACCGCTTGGACGACGCGGCGGCGGCGCGCTGGGCGCTACGCTGGGAGCCGCTGTTGGCGGATTCAAGCGTTTTACCGACAAGCCTATTTTCCCGCGTTCATCAATAGAAAGCACCTTAACTTTGATGCGATCCTGCTCTTTCAAAAAGTCACGCACATCGCGCACATATACATCCGCAACCTCAGAAATGTGGATGAGGCCCACTTTGCCTTCCGGCAACTCAACAAATGCGCCGAAGTTAGTGATACCTGTGACCACTCCTTCAACCACGCTGCCTACTTCGATGGCCATACTGTTATATGCTCCCCCTTAAATGATCGCTTGTTTTAGGCATGTCGCCAAATATTATGTTCTCATTATACCTGCCCGCTTTCCAGCATGTCAAGGGAACCGCCCAGGAAATAACCCTATAAAAAGCCTTCTGCTCTATAAATACGCTTCTACCGTTCAACGGCGAGGCGCTGCTAGATATAACGCTTCTTCCGGCTTCGCCAAGCCCAATTCTTCTCGTGCAAGTTTTTCTATGTACTCCGGCGTCTGTAGACGATTTTTTTCCTCTAACAGAGCCTGGCGCTGCTGCTGCAATTGCTCCAGTCTCACTTCCGCCGCCGCCCGCTCTTTGCGCACTTCGCAAAGCTGCTGATAATGTCCTCCAATCAGGTAAATACCATATAAAACCAAAGCGCCGGCAAGCAGACGAAACCCAGACAGTTTTCGGGTCCGGGTTTTCCCCATATGCTGCACCTCCATTTCCGCTTCTGCAAAATAAGCTTTTTCTTTTATTCGCCGCCGGCACGCATTTTCCTGTCATTTATCCATAAATTTGTTACACTTCTCAGACTTCAAACTTACGCACGCCTTCTTCCAGACCTTCCGCCAGCTGCCTTAGCCCCAGGGCCGTATCCGCCATTTCCTCTACAGCTGCGGCCTGCTGCTGGGCCGTCGCCGCTATTTCGCTTACATCGTTACTGCTTTCCTCTGCAAGCTCCTTTACTTCCTGCACTTGATTTTGCGTTTCTATGCACAGTTCGTTTTGACGGAATGCTTCGCTGCGGATGTTGCCTGCCGCTGCATGAACCTGAGCCACGGCGTCAACAATGTTCAAAAACGCCTCCCGGCTTTGCAGCGCACCGGCAACCCCTTCTTCCATCAGCGCAAAGGTTCCCTCCATCGTTTCCAGCGTCTGCACCGTACTGGCTTCAATGGCGGTAATAATATGCATAATGTTGCCGCTCGCCTCATCGGATTGCACGGCTAACTTGCCGATTTCTCCCGCCACTACGGCAAAGCCGCGTCCCGCCTCGCCCGCTCTGGCCGCTTCGATCGCCGCATTCAATGCCAGCAGCTTAGCAGAACTGGCAATATTGCGAATCAACTGAGTAATTTGGCTGATGGACTGCGCATTATCGGACAATGTTGCTGCATACTGTCTGGTTTGCTGCACCGTTTTTTTGGTCTCTTCCAATTGAGACACCGTTTGAAACAACGCGCCCTGGCCCTCTCTGGCCAAATTGGAGCAATGCTGCCCTTTTTCCTCTGTAACATGGCCTAAGGCCACAATTTCTTGGGAACGACGCGTTATCTCCGCCAAGCGCTCCGCCGCATCCAGCACCACGCTTTTTTGTCCTTCCAAACGGGCGGCAATTTCTTCTACAGACTGCGCCATTTGCTTACTTCCCTCTTGCCCCTGTTCCAGCGCCGTTTCTAAAAAGGAAGCGGACGTCAGTACGTCCCCTGAGGATTTTCTAGTTTCTCGCACAACTTGCTGTAAATTTTCCGTCATGCCATTGAACGCCGCCGCCAATTCTCCCAGTTCATTTCTGGATGCACAAACTGTACGCGCAGACAGCTTGCCCCGACCGACTTCTTGCACGCCTCGCATCAACGTTTGCAAGGGCTGCAGCGTCCGTCGCACCGCCCAAAATCCTCCCGCCAAAAAACAAACAACCAACACGCCTATACCCCAAACTGTGCGCCGCACCATCTCCTGGCTTTGCGCCAAGGCCATATCCTTGGGATAGAGAGAAACAACAACCCAGTCTGTATTGGCAACCGGACGGTAGGATAAAAAATAGTCCTGACCGCGCACCTGCGTTTCCAGATTCCCTGTTTTTTGCTCCAGCACCTGCGTGTAATATGCTTCTTCCAGCGGTCGGCGCTCTTTTACCGCTTCCGCATTGCCAGGATGGAGGAGCGGCACTTTTTGTTGGTTTAACACCACAATGCCATAGCCCGGATTTTCCGAGAGCACCCGCTCCAGCAAGACTTGCAGGTTTTGCAAGGGAAGCACAACGCCTAAGATACCGATAATATCTTTGTTCTCTCCCTGGATCGGCACAGCGCCGACTACGCCCAGCTGCCCGGCGCCTTTGCTAAGCACCGGTTCCGACATAACAACATGCCCTGCCATAACCTCTTGAAAATAACGACGTTCCGCCACATTTTGCAAGTTTAGCCCATCTGTACGCCATACTTGCCTGCCGCTGCGATCCGCTACAAACAACAATTCATTACCGCCATAATAAGGTTGCACTAATTTCAAATATCGTTCCAAACGTTTAGCATTTAAACTGCGTATTTCCTCGTCGCCACTTGTAACGAGCAAAAAATTCCGTTTGTTTTGTATGTAACCGGACACATCATTGGCAACGCGATCGGCAATCTTATCATTATTCTCTACTGCCGCTTTAGTCAGCGCGTCGGTAGAGCTGACGGCAAAATAGCCGCCGGCGCCGACCAATGGCGCTAAGCACGTCAGCAGCAGCAACAAAACCGCCTGCGTCGACAGCGAATGCCATGACATGCTACGCAGCTTCAACCCCTGGCTGCTCGCCCGCCGATTCGCCAACCACTGTTTTCCGCATTGAACCCATTTTGTCAAGTGGCGCACCATGGAATCTCCTCCATTTAACTCTTTTTTAACAGTAGCCCCAAAGACTGCGGAAGCCGCCTTCTCAAAGGCGGCTTCCGCAGTCTATTTCATTGTGAGCATCCAACAGTTCTTAATGATTAGCTGCGCCGCGACGCCGGCGCAGGATCTCCACAGGCAGCGTAAAGAGCAAATTCATTACCAAAACCGAAAGTATCAACAACGCCCCGATACCATTGGCAATTTCCACGCGGTCCGGAACCAAGCCCACACCCATGACATACCACATATGCACCGCCAGTGTCTCTCCGGCTGCCAGCAAGTCCGGATCCATCATATGTCTGGACACGGTAGTGCCGGCGGTAAAAATCAAGATCGCCGTTTCCCCAATGGCCCTGCCGGCCGTCAAGGTAACGCCTGTTACAATACCAGGCAGCGCATTCGGCAAAACCACTTTCCAAATGGTCTGCCATTTCGTAGCGCCCAGAGCCAGCGACGCCTCTCGATAATATTGCGGCACCGTACGCAAAGACTCTTCCGTCACTCGTACCAATACCGGCAAATTCAACAGCATCAAAGCTAACGAGCCTCCAATAATGCTAAAACCAAGGCCCAGAATATTGACAAAAATTATCATGCCGAACAAGCCCAAAACAATAGACGGCACCGTGGCCAGGCTTTCCGTGCTCAAACGCACCAAATCGGTAATCCGGTTATTGCCGGCATACTCTGCCAGATAAATACCGGCGCCCACTGCCAAAGGCACTGAAAAGAGCATGGACAATCCTAAAATGTAAAAAGTGTTGAAAAACTGCGGACCTACGCCGCCCCCAGCGGTAATATCGCTGGGTTTGCCAAAAATGAAGTCGAAACTAAGCACAGGAAGTCCCTTATAAAGCATATACCCCAGAAAAGCGGCTAAAATACCGATAATCAAAAAGCCAGCCAACCAAAGGACCCCTGTCGCCAATTTATTCTGCCACTGTGCCGACATCAAGCCATCCTCCTCTGCGCCATACGGCGAATCAATAAAATCATCCCTAACGACATAAGCAAAAGCACCAACGCCATCAAAAACAAGGAGTTACCCCAGGCGGAACCAAAAGGAGTGTTCCCCATTTCTACAACAATCTCACTAGGCAAGGTAGAAGTTGGCATGAACAGCGATTTGGCAAGCTGCGGCGTATTGCCGATTACCATTTGCACAGCCATTGTTTCACCCACCGCCCGCGCCATGGCCAAAATAACCGAGGTCAAAATTCCCGGCAGTGCAGCCGGAACCAATACCCGCCAAATGGTTTGCCACCGCGTAGCGCCCAGCGCCAGCGAAGCCTCTTCCAACGAACGCGGCACCGCTTGCAAAGCGTCCTCGGAAATGCTAATAATTGTAGGCAAAATCATAATGGCCAAGATGGCTCCAGCCGTAAACAGGCCAAAGCCGGTACTGAGCTGGAAAAACTCTCTCACAAAAGGGACCACTACTGTCAAGCCGATAAAGCCGTAAACCACCGAGGGAATAGCCATATAGAGCCCTACCGCAGGCTTTAAGATATCCCGCAGCCACTTCGGAGCTACCTTGTCCATAAAAACAGCGCCGCCCAACCCCAGCGGAGCGCCCAAGGCTATAGCCAGCAGGGTCACATACACAGAGCCCAGAATAAAACTCAACGCGCCATAAGAACCTTCTGCAGGGTCCCATTTAGACGAAAAGAAAAATTCCACAGGACTTACTTCTAAAAAAGTCTGCAGTCCTTGCTGTCCCACAAAAATAATAATCGAACTAATAATGACGGTCATCAGCAAGGCGCTGACGAAAAAGAAATAGCGAACATAGCGATCATATTTCAGGCGGCCTTCATGTCCTTGATTACTCATCGTCTCCAACTCCACAGCTTCCATTTTTCTCGCTCCTGTCATCTTCGTTACTAGTGGCTTATTACGTTTATTATAAGAAAAACGCGCCTTCGCTGTGTTAATCCATTGTTAAGTTCTTGTTAAGAAAACAAACAAAAAAACCCCGCTCGTATCGAGCGGAGTTTTTCAGCTTATCTTATTTCTTCATTTTGGTAACAGGCACAAACCCATTCTTTTCAGCATAGCTTTCTTGGAACTCTTTGCTGGTCACGAAATCAATAAAGGCTTTAATCGCCCCCGTAGGTTCGCCTTTGGTGAACATACGACCGAAGGTAAAGACCGGATACTGACCATTTACAACGCCGTCAATGGAGTACTTCACGCCGTTATACGCAAGAGCCTTGATGCTGTCATCCACATAGGCCGCATCCACATAGCCGATAGCGCCGGGAGTGCTGGCAATAGCCGCCCGTACAGCGCCGTTGGAATCCTGAATAACCGCATTATCCGTAAAGGCTGCATTTTTCAGCACCACTTCGGCAATAGTCGCCCGGGAACCGGAAGATTTAGAGCGATGAATCAGGGTGATTTTCTGATCCTTACCGCCAACTTCTTTCCAGTTCGTGATTTTGCCAGTCATGATATCTGTATACTGCTGTTGGGTCAAGTTATCAACCGCAACATCTTTGTTAACGATGAAAATAAAAGGAATGCCTACCAGTTTATGTTCCACAAGGCCTTTGTCTTTCAGGCTGTCTTGAATGGCTACGTCCGAGTTGCCGATATTGACCGCTCCGGAAGCCACTTGGTTCTGACCGGTAAAGGAACCGCCGCCGGCGATATTCACCGTAACCTTGGCGTATTTTTTCTGGAATTCTTCTTGACCGGATTTCAACAGCGGCAACAGCGCCGTCGAGCCAGCAGCCGTTACAGTACCCTGTACCTCTGCCGTTTTGCCTGCATCCTTGGAACCGCCGCAACCAGCCACCAAACCAACGCCCAACATCAGCGCTAAAGCTGCCGCCCACATTTTCGACTTACGAAATACGTTCATTTCATACCCTCCCGCTAAATTTTTAGGACAGTTTTATTCTAGCGCTGAGGAATCTCTTTTGTGTTACGTATATGTTAAGTCTGTGTTAAGGAACTACTTCGTTCTAAAATATCAGCGTTTACGCCGCAGCAACGCTAGCGCCGCCGTCGCCACTGCCGCAGCCGCAGCCGGACGTCGCAGCGCTTCTGCTTCCTTGCGCAGCTTCTCCACCTGTTCCGGCCTGGTCAATAACGTCGTAACTCCGTCCTTTAATTCCTGACGGTTTTTCGCCCACAAAGCAACGCCTCGTTGCGTCAAAAATACGGCATTTTCCCATTCCTGTCCAGGAATAGGCTCATACAACAGAAGCGGCGTTTCACTCACCAAGGCTTCGCACACAGTCAAAGCTCCCGGCTTAGTCACTAGCATGGCGGCCGCCCGCATCAACTCTGGAATGCGGTCTGTATAGCCCAAAACACGCACGGCATGGCGCAAATTTTTCGTTTCTTCCTGCAATTTTCCCTGCAATTCTTTGTTTTTTCCAGCTAAAACAACAAACTGCAGCGGCAGTTTCAGTTCATCCATACTGGCCAGAGCCTGGCGAATACCTCCCATGCCCAAGCCGCCGCCCATCAAGAGCACCAGCGGCTGATCCGCCGCCAAAGACAACTCCCCTAGAATCCCTCTGCCGCCCGCATTGGCCGTAAACTGCGGATGGACCGGAATACCGCTGGCGTAAATGCGTCTGGCCGGCACTCCCAACGCAGACAATTCCCTCTTGATTTCCGGCGCAGCCACAAAATAAGCGTCTACATGCTCATACACCCAGAGGCGATGTACGGCAAAATCGGTAATAACCCCTACCAAGGGCGCTCGCAGGCGTCGGCTGTCTCGCAAGTACGCCGCTGCACCGCAAGGAAAAGGATGCGTAGCAATAATCAAATCCGGCCTATGACGGCGCACCAGCTGCGCCATCCCTCCCTGTAATACCCGCGCCAACAGGCCCTGCGCCTTAAACCCGGGAAGAGGCGCCTGCGACACCCGATACACCAAATCATACATATTGGGAGACAGTTCGAGCATCTTCAAATAGGCTTCCTTCATAAAAGCCGCTAAATAGGAATCCGTATCTTCCATGAAATCGGCAATGGTTATCTGCAGATTATCCTGGCGTCGCGCCAGCTCCGCTGCAATAGCCCTGGCCGCTTGATGATGGCCAGAGCCAATGGATGCTGATACAATTAAAACCCGTTTCTTCGCTGCTGCCATTTTTCACACTCCGTCCGCTAGGGCCGCTCTCTCTTGAAAAAAAGCGCCTGCTTTGACTATACCTTGCTTCACAACAGGAAAAAACCTGCTTACTATTAATTCTTTGTAAATCTTCGCTCCTGCGCTCTTGCGCAGTCCGCTATAGAAGCTTATCATCTATGTAATGATGGTTCATTGCCAAATCTCTTATATTTTACTCCATCAGGGAGGTTAACGCCAGATTATGAGTATAAAAGGAATTAACACTCGTCTTAGCTTGGCCTTGTTGCTGCTGATTCTTGTCACAGTCGGCTCCTTAGGAGGCTACTTGTTATGGCGCACCCACGACCACACCGTACAGCTATTGACAAATTCATTGACCTTGCAAGCCCTCACTACCCGCCAATACATTGAAAAAGATTTGCCGTTTCCTGCACAATACCCCAAGCTGCAGGACGAAGCGCAGCGACTTGCGGCGGAAACCGGCTTGCGCATTACCGTAGTACTGGCTAACGGCACAGTGGTAGCCGATTCTTGGGAACGCCCGGAAACACTGGATAACCACGGCAATCGTCCGGAAGTCAGCGGCGCCCTCGAAGGACATCCGTCACAAACTTCCCGTTACAGCGACACGCTGCGCGAAAATCTTCTCTATGTGGCAGTACCTGTTTTGCAAGACGGCCGCACCATCGGCGTTGTACGCATCGCCGGAACCCTCGCCAGTATTGAAGCCACGTTCCAACAGCTGCAAACCGTCATGCTCTGGGCGCTGCTGCTTACTTCCATATTGGCCGTTTTGGTCGGCATGCGTCTAGCCAAGCAATTCACAGCTCCCATTGAGGAAATTACCGCTGTCGCCCGAGAAATCGCCGGAGGAAATTGGGAAAAGAGAGCCCATATCCGCACTGGCGACGAGGTGGAAGTGCTCGCCCATACGCTCAATCAACTAACTTCTCATTTAGATGACAAAGTGAAAGAAATGGCCGCGGAAAAGCACAAATTAGAGCTAATTCTAGAGCACATGGAGAACGCGGTACTGCTTCTTGATCGTTACGGACGCATTACCTCCATCAATCGTCAAGGCCGCGAGCTCTTCAACCTGCAGCCCCATCTTCTGGGACAACATAACTTGCAAGTTATCGGCAACGGTTCCCTGGAGCAAGGCATCCAAAGCGTCTTGCACCTGCAAGAAACGCAAAGCATTGAACTGCAGCTCAACCTGCATGGCCGGCGCCATGTTTTCCAGGTTTTCCTTGCCCCCCTGCCGGAAAGCAGCGGCAGCAAAGAAGGCGTGCTCGCCGTCTTCCACGATATTACCGCTTTGCAGGAACTATATGAGCGGCAGACTGATTTCGTGGCTAACGCCTCCCATGAGCTGGCCACACCGCTGACCGCCATTAAAGGCTTTGCGGAAACCTTACTGGACGGAGCGCTGGAAAACCCCGAATTAAGTCAAAAGTTCATTTCCATCATCCATACTGAGTCAGCCCGCATGCATCGCCTGGTAACGGATTTGCTGCAGCTGGCCAAACTCAGTTCCAAAGAATATCTGCAAAAAGTCACGCTGCAGCCCACCTCTCTTGCGCCGCTTTTTGAAAGCGTCGTCAATGAAATGGGCGGCCTCGCCCAACACAAGGAGCAGCTGCTGCTTTGGGAAGGACCTAGTGAGCCGCTTTGGATACAAGCTCAAGCCGACTGGTTCAAGCAAGCCTTGGTTAACTTAGTCCATAATGCGATTAAGTATACTCCAAAAGGCGGCAAAATCCTGCTTAAAGCCTGGAAAGAAGCCAATGAGATTCACATTTTGATTAAAGACAGCGGCATCGGCATTCCCGCCTCAGAGCTTCCGTATATTTTCGACCGCTTTTTCCGAGTTGAAAAAGCGCGGACCCGCGAGGCCGGCGGCTCAGGCTTGGGCTTATCCATTGTAAAATTCATTGTGGACATGCATCATGGACGCATTGAAGTTCAAAGCCAGCCAGACGCAGGAACCTCCATGCTGCTGCATTTCCCGCTGTTGCGCCAGCCTGATTTCGCTCCTAAACGCAACGCACAAAACGGCGGCAAAATTTATAACATCGAATAACCAAGGCTACGAGAATTGAACAAGAGTAAAGGGAGAACCGGAGGGCACGCAAGAGGGTTACGGATACGATATTTAAAATCAATTTCGCGTCTTTCGTGTATTTCGCGGTTCATTCTACAAATTTTGGCACATCAAAAAAGCTCTTCTTGCAAGCAATCCCGCTTACAAGAAGAGCTTTTTAGCATACCAGAAAGCATACATTTTCGAAGCCACGAAGTCAAGTAATCCCTTGTGTATTTTCATATATTTTCCCTATTCCCACCTGCTCCTATTGAATTTCACCTTCTCCCGCAGCCCTCCTGCGTACCTCCCTCGACTCCGGTTCTCCTGTTCAAGCGCCTCCCTTGACGGCCTAGCGCCTCACTTGGCGAAAGATGCGCAAATACAGATATACCGAAGCGCTAATGGCGCCTAAAAGGAGCAAGTAGCCGGTCGTACGGATCAGGTCTTCAAAGGCCCCTTGGGCGCTCATCATGATGCCGGCGGTCACCACCAAGCTTGCAATTACCAAGCTGTACGCCACTGTATGCACCGCTCTTTGCAGGCTGTCGCCGATATGCTCCATGCCCCCGATTTCAATGGGAATGCGTTTTTCTCCCCGGGTCAGAGCCGATACATAGTATGGCAGCTCATGACTGAAAATCTGCCACTTTTTCTTCAGTTCCAAGGCCTGTACGCTAAAATCCACTTCCAATTGTTGACGCACATAGGCTTCCAGCACCTCTTCAACCGCCCGTTCCAGATTGATGTCCGGATCCAGCCGCCGCGCCACCCCTTCCGTCATTGCCAGCGCTTTGGCAAAAAAGAGCATCCTCTCCGGCATGCGCACCCCATACCGCTGGGCCACCTTAAACATACTCGTCATAATGCCGCCCAGACCGCCGCTGCTATGACCGGCATCCAAGGCCATAAAAAGCAGTTCCGCCGTATCCTCATAATAGTTCTGCCAAGAAATGTCTCCCATTGGTTTTCCCATGGCAATGGAAACATTCATCAAGCCTTCTACATCCAAATTACGGATAGCCAGGAAGTTTTCAAAAAGCAGCCGCTGCATCCGGCTTTCCATGCGCCCAACCAGACCGAAATCAAAATAAATGACATCGCCCAGCAAGTCAAAACGCAGATTTCCCGGATGCGGGTCCGCATGAAAAAAGCCATATACAAACACTTGTCCTAAAAAGCTGTCTAGCAGGCTTCGCGCCCATTTTTTCCGCAGCGCCACCGGCTGCTTGAGAGCCTGTTCTAAGGACAACGCTTCAATGTATTCCATGGTCAGCACGGCCTGATTGCTCCATTCCGGCAAACAGGCTGGAATGCGGATGCGCCCGTCTTTAGGCAGCTTCCTGGCAAAGAGCGTCATATTCACCGCTTCTACGGCAAAATCCGTTTCCTTCTGCAGACCATGAGCAAAAACAGACACCAGTTGTTCTAAAGCGATAATACGCTTCACCTCAGGCTGCTCGCCGATGAAGGCCGCGGTACGCTTCAAAATCGCTAAATCCACTTCTATAGTATCTACCACGCCGGGTTTGCGTACTTTGACCACCACAACACGGCCATCCTGCAGTCGGGCGCGATGAATCTGCGCAATAGACCCCATGCCAAGCGGCTCTGGCTCCACCTGCAAAAAATCCTGCCGCCACGAAGGAAGATTACCATCTAGAGCCGCTTCCACCTCGGCAAAGGGAATAGGGGCCACCTGCTCATGCAAGCGTTCCAAGGCTTCCAGTAAGAAATCCGGCAGCAAATCCGGCCGGCTGCTGAGAAACTGACCAAACTTAATGAAAGTAGGCCCCAATTCCTCCAACATCAACGGCAGTCGCTGCGACATAGTCCGGATTTTCTCCTGCTGTGCATCCGTATAAAAATCTTTAGCTACCAGCAAGCCTTCGTCGCCTTTGCCCACCTGCCGCCAATCCAGATCACGCAAAAGAAAGCCAAAGCCATGACGAATGAAAACGCGGGCAATCTCTCGTGTCCGTTCACGCAGCGCCGCTTTTTGCACACTCATAGCTTCGCCCCCTTTTGCCTTCGCTTCTTTAAGAGGAGAATTCGCCCTGCATCTATGTCATTCCTGCTCGTACCGCCAGTCTTCCAGACGATGCAAAAACCAAGTTACCGCCAGCATGTCCGCCGCCCCGCCAGGGCTGATATTCCGCGCAATAAACAGCGCATCCATCTTAGCTAAGCGCTGCTGCCCGTCGGCAGCCAGCATGCCTCCGGAAGCTAAAACCGCCGTCGTCTGCTGGCGTACCCAGCCGCGCATCGTTTCTACATCATGGCGATTCATGACTGTAGTATCATCAACCGTCATAAATAGTTCCAGCAACGTCTGCACTAAAGCGTCGTTGACGCTCAGTCCAGCCGCCAACGCTTCTCGCAGTTTCGGCAGACCGCATAAGCGCACAGCCGGCAGAGCCGCCGCCACTTCGCCGCGAATACCCTGCACGCCATATTCCAGATACAAGCGTTCGCCAGCTGTCAGTTCTTCCGGCTTTTTACGAGCCAGAGACTTCAACTCCGCTTCCACAATACCTTGCACCATTTCTGCCGCCGCAGTTAAAACCGCCTCCGCATGCAGCGACTCCCCTTTATGCAGCACCCAGGCTGCCGCCGCCACGGCCAGCCCCAAGGAAAAGAGCAAGCCTTTTTGCGTATTGACGCCTCGTGTAGCCGCCAGCATAGACCTTTCCCCTTCCAGGCCGAGCACGCGCAGCAAGGGCAACAGCTCCTCCAGCGTCCCTTTGTGGCGAAAAGCCGCTTCCGCACAGCGGCCCAGGGTATGAGACAACGCCGCAGAGCTAGACAAAAACGTGAAAATATCCATATCTTGATGAGCCCCGCTGTTAGCGCGGTCCACCAATCCCGGGGCCGGTGTGGCAGCCACTTCATACAGCATCGCCTCTACCGCCAAAACAGCCAACTTTTCCGCCGCCGGACGTACGCGCCTGGTTTGTTCCGCCTGAAAGGAAAGCAATTTTTGCTGCACCGCACTCGCCAGCTCCGCTGCCGAGTGTCGCCTCTCCCTCATACACAGCCGCGCGTCAGCCGCGCAGAGCAAGCAGGAGCGGTGACGTCCCTGTTGCTGCCGCGACAAAAGCTCTCCATCCGCAGTAAATACGTCAATATCCCATAAGCGCCCGTAACTGCGGCTTTCTTCCAATTCTACCGCCGCCGCCTTAATTTCCGCCGCCACCGCGTCAAGGGCCAGCAAAATTTCCGGACCTGTAGTCGCATAGGTACGTTCTTCCGCAGCCACCGTAAAAAGCGCGCCTAAAGCATCCGCCGCCGCCCGACACAAGGAGCGGAGAACTTCACTATCCTTGATTGGCCCCGGAATATTCAAGGTAATGCTGACCAACGGCAAGGCAGTGCGCAAACGCAGCGCCTGCTGGCGCTCTTGCCTAGCCTCTTTAGCCGCCAGCACCTCTTCTAATGTAAGCTGTTTCACTCGATGACCCCTTTACTCAACTGCTGTAAATTCCGTTTCAGCATACTACAACAAAGCTGCCTGCACAAGATGCACGCAGCTTCCTCTTCAAAACACAAATTGTAAATCAATGACGCGAATCGCTGGCGCGAATGGCCGCCAACACTTCCGCCGCTGCAGAAGAGCGCAAATAGCGCAGCGTGCTCTCCGGCACCAACGGCGCTACTTGTTCCCACCCAGCGCCTTGACGCAAGAGTTCCCTGACTCGAGAAGCGCTGATCGGCTCGCTTCCTTCCGCCAGACGCGGTATTTCCACTACCTTTACGCCATACGAAGGCAGTACTTCCTGCAACGCTTGATTATAAGCCCTAGTCACCTCGCAATAGGGCTCCTCGCCGACATAACGCACAGACACGCCCAAACCTGGCGCGATATAGCTGCCAAAAACATGAGCATCCAAACGAGTTTGGGCAATAACCGTATCTTCGCCGCGCGTAAAATAATCAGGAAAAGTCGCAGCGGAAATAATGTATTTACCGGCTTCCACCACTCGTACGTTGGGCAGATGGGATACCCCCTCCTGTACCAAGCGCAGGCGCACGGCAAAAGGAAAGAGCGAACGATCCTCGCTGACTACCAGCACCACTACACCGGCATGAGCCGCAGCCGCCCGGGCAATTACCGCCTGGTGCCCGCGGGTGAAAGGATTGCAATTAACCACAAGAGCCGCCCTGTCGCCTTCAGGCAAATCGCCTACTGCGGCAGACAAGCGTTTTACTTCATCCTGAACAGAACCCAGACCGCCTTCCAGCAGCACCGCCTGAGGCTCTACCCGCGCCAGCTCGCGAAAACCCAAGCCGGTAAACTGAGGCGCCGCCGTCGGCTTCGTGAAAATAAAAAAGTGCCGCACTCCCGCTTCGCCGCCTTGACGCATTAAGGCGGAAACGATGGTCGCCGTCAGCCCCTCGCCCTGCAAATCCGGATGCACGGCGATATTGCGCAGCACTTCGCCGCCCCGGGAGCCAGTGGCAATCATCTGTCCAGCTTGATAAAGAGCGATAGTATGCTCCACTGTCGCCGGATCGTAAGCAAGGCCAAAAGCGGTGAGGAATTCCCTCACCGCTTGACTTTGCCTGGGGTTATTGCGATTGATGACCCGTTCTTCCCATTGTCCCCAGGCCATGGCTTACACCTCTTTCGCCTGGCGAACCACGTCGATGATCGTGCCGTCGCGGTATTCCACCACGGCGACGATTTTCTCGCCGGTTTGCACCGCCGCCGGAGCGCCGGCAATGGCTTCCGCCAGCTCTTTAAGCTGCGCGATGTCTTTTACCGGCAAGCCGGCTTCTGCCAGACGCTGGCGCAGTTCAGGCTGTCGCGGATTCACGGCAATGCCGCGCTCGGTTACCAAAACGTCAATGGATTCTCCCGGCGTTGTCGCCGTGAGCACCTTGTCAACAATAATCGGCAGGCGCCCGCGCAGCAAATTCGCGACAACAATAGTGACTTTGGCGCCTGCAGCCGCATCAGAGTGACCGCCGCTGCCGCCCATGATAACACCGTTAGAGCCGGTAACAACGTTGACGTTGAAGTCGGTATCGATTTCCGTAGCGCCTAAAATGACGACGTCCAGCTTGTTTACCAGACAGCCGCCGTTAAAGGGACTGGCGTACAGCCCAGCGCCTACTTCGATATGGTTGGGATTGTCCCGCAGCGAACGCTGCGCTTCCAAGTCAAAGCCCTGAACATCAAAAACGCGGCGGAAAAGCCCTTTTTCCAGCATGTCCACCATATAGCCGGTAATACCGCCCAAGGCAAAGCTGCCTGTGACCTCTTTGGCTTCCATCATTTGACGCACAAAATGCGCCGTCGCCAAGGAAGCGCCGCCAGCGCCGGTTTGGAAAGAAAAACCATCTTGAATAAGGCCGGTGGCTTCAATAACCTTGGCGGCGTTAGTAGCAATTTTAAGACCTACAGGGTCTTTGGTAACCTGGGTCGTACCGGAAACAATGCCTTTGGGATCGCCGATGCAGGGCACAACGACCACCGCATCCACCCGGGTCTGGGAAATGGAGACGGGCGCTAGCGGGTAGGGTTCAATATGGTCGGTAACAGCCACTACATAGTCGGCGTATTCCGCATCAGGAAAGGCATAGCCCAGGGAACCGCAGGCGGTGTCACCGGATACGCCGTTCAAGTTGCCGTAATCATCTGCTGCCGGAGCGGCGATAAAAGCAACGTCGATTTTGAGCTGCCCGCATTCGATGGCCCTAGCGCGTCCGCCGTGAGTGCGCAAAATAACGGGTTTCTCTAGAAGGCCTTTAGAAACGGCTTCCGCTACAGGTCCGGACATGTAATTGGCGTCAAGGCCAGTAACTACGCCGTTTTTAATATGCTCAATTAAAGGCTTATGCACCGGAAAGATAGAACTAAGAGCGATTTTCAGGTTTTTAAGGCCCAACTTGGCCGCCACTTCCAGCACTTGGTTCAAAACACCATCGCCGTTGCGGAAATGATGATGAAAAGATAAGGTCATGCCGTCTTTAATGGGCACGCGTTTAAAGATTTCTTCCAGGCTTTCCACCAGCTTGGTCTGCCCGGGCAGCATGCGCTTAACCGGCGGAGCCTGACGCTTGCCGTCCGGAATGGTGGCAAAGACGCCGGCAAAGGCGTTGACTTTGCCGTACCCTGGGATCGTTTCAGGTATTTCACGTCCAATTTGATTTTTCATTGTTTCGCCCTCCTCAGCCTTGTTCCGCGACCATGCCCAAACGGCGCGCCAGATGCAGCACGCTCTGCGCCCGCTGCACAACAGGAGCGTCGACCATTTTTCCGCCCAGTGAGGCGACGCCGGAACCTTCGGCTTCGGCCCGCTGAATGGCTTCGATCACTTGCTCCGCCCAGTCGACGTCTAGAGCCGTGGGGTTAAAAATGCTGTGGATGGCGTCAATTTGCCGAGGGTTAATAGAAAGTTTCCCTTTAAAACCCAGCGCTTTAGCCAGGCGGGTATCCGCCAGCAGTCCTTCTTCGTCATTGGCGTCGGTAAAAGGCGTATCAATGGATTGAATGCCCGCTGCAGCAGCGGCATTGATCAACAAAGTCCGCGCCGTATAAATTTCTTGGCCGCCTTTGGTTCGAGCCGCGCCTAGCGCTGCCGTATAGTCTTCCGCGCCTAAGGCCAAGGCATCCACTCGGGGATGAGCCACGGCAATACGTCCGGCTTCGGCAATCCCCTTGGGAGTTTCTAAGAGCGCTATCAGCTTAACCGGTTTTTGTCCCGGTTTTTCCGCTTTTTCCACCATAGCCGCCACTTGGCGGATGTCTTCAGCGCTTTCCACTTTGGGCACTACCAAGGCGTCGGGGCCGCTGGCCACAATTAAAGGAATGTCTTGCGCCGCAAAGGTATCCAAGGGATTAATACGTACTGTCCGCTCGCTTTCGCCGTAGTCAACGGTACGAAGGGAGTGACTTACCAGGTAGCGGGCCGCATCTTTTTCGTTCGGCGCCACCGCATCTTCTAGGTCCAAAATAACCGAATCAGCGCCGAAAACGCCGCCGTTTTGCAGCATCGCCGGGTTATTTCCCGGGATAAACAGCATAGTCCGTCTTAATTGCATGACGCCATCTCTCCTTTCAGCGAAACGCCCGCACGGCTCAACGCCGTCAAAAAGCGAGCCCGAATGGTGCAATCCAGCGCCCCTCTGTCTACGGCTTTGACCTGCACGTCAGACACGCCTTGCTCTTGCGCCACTTCCTGCAGCGTTTGCCGAATGGCTTCTCCATATTGAATCATGACGATGCTTTCTAGTTCTATGCCTAGGCCCTTGCCCGCTTCACCAGGACTGATCTGAATCATGATGTCTCCTGATTCCAACGTGCCAGCCTGCGCTGCTTTCAGCACACTTGCCATGCCAATTCCTCCTTCATTCTCCTATAGGCTGGCGGCATAGCTGACGCCGGCAAACCCATCCAGGTTGTTATCCGACGGCGTGCCAACCAGACCGATAATCAAATAACTCTTGCTCTTTTCATCACGTTTATATTCATGTAACAGACGGAAATTTTCAATTTCCTCCGTATTTTTCACATGAGTTCGCGGCCCCGTGCACAACCAGGCATCATCGCCAATGCAGATGTGGTCTTCGTCGCTGTAGAAAACAGGCAGCGCCTCATCAATCAGACGTTTTACCTTCTTCTCCACTTCCTCTAAATCCACGTCCATGTCGACAGGATACTCCAGCACAAAGCCATGATGGACGTCACGATGTTCAAACGGAAGGATAGCGCCGTAATCACGCAGTAAAATGCGCGCTGTCAAATCCTCCGCCGTATGGGCCATTTTGCGATATTTCAAGGTTTTAGTTACAACATCCTTAATTTCCTGCGGAAAAGGACCAAACACATTCGGGCGGACGACGATCACTTCGCCGCCCACCCCTAAGAGCACGTCGGCGTTAATGTTTAAAGCCGGATACAATAAATCGAAATGTTCGACAATCACTCGTTTGCCGTGCTCCAGCGCCTTGGAAACGGCTTCTGCCAAGGCATGAAGCTGCGTAAAGGCCATTTCAAAGCGCACATCCATATGATAGGTGTGGCTGGAAAAAAAACCTTTATCAATATTTTTCAAAAGCGGCAGAGGACGCACATTCACGCCTTCATCGTCATTGGTAAGTTCCAAGCCCGGAAACATACCTTTGATGAGAGACGATTTACCAGCTCCAGGACCGCCGATGACGCCAATGAGCCGATCCAGAGGCGACAAATAACGTTCACTGATTTGCTGTCCTAGAATATACATGCGCTTGCGCCCCCGCGGGGCAAAGTAGCTGGCATACATCAATTGTTCGAGCATCATGGATTTCATCGCTCCACCTCAATTACGCCGGCTTCAAGAAACAGCTTTCCTTAAAAAAAGGCAGCGCGGGCGCGCCGAAGCGCGCCCCGCCGCTGTTGTCAGACGCCGGTCTCGTTACGCCTGGCGTGCCTTGCGCACCGCCAGAATGCGCTCCATTTCATTGTAAACAATCATCAGGCCTTCGTCTACACCCATGCCTGGTTTCGCCAGCATTTGCACCGGCTGCGTGGCCATAGCTACATGGACGCAAACCTGCGCCGAGCGGTCTGTTTCGTTGCAGGTGCCGCCTTGGTAAGCGCCAACGCCTTTTTTCTTGCAATAAATAACCGATTCAATAATATTGTTGATGCCGCCCAAGTCCGGCGTTTTGATCTGCAGCATATCGCCGGCGCCATTGTCGGCAAAGTACTTAATATCGTCAAATGTGTTGCACCATTCGTCAGCCACCACTTGCACGCCGATTTTTTCCGCATGCAGCCGGGCGGTGAGTTCTTTCAGCGCCAACATCTGTTTTTCCCGCTCTTCCATGTCCATGGGGCCTTCAATGCGCAGCTGCAAAGGAGCCGCAGCGGCTTCGGCTTTGCGGAAGAAGTCCACCATTTTATCCAGGTCATTATTGAAAGCAATACCAATGGTGCCGTACACGTCAATGTGCAGTACCGGCTGGTATTCTTCACTGGTGCGCAATTGCAGCACCCGGTTTTTCAGCCAAGTGATGTACTCCAACAGCAAGCCGCCATCGTTGCCCAGCTTGGTTTCCACATGATTGATCAACGCATGCGGCAGCACCTGAGCGCCTTTGATAATCATCTTGTCGGAATTCTCATAACGGTTGTCGCCGGACTGCGTGAAGATCGGAATTTCTTTTTCACTTACGGTTGTACCGTATTCTTCGGCAACTACTTCACACATCAGTTTATGTTTGCCTTTAGCCACGGCGTCCAAAATAGCCTGGGTTACGCCGTAGCGCAACGCCGTATGGATGGACTTGCCTGTTTTAGCGTCCTTCATGGAGTCGATTTCTTCCGCCATGGTTTTGAAGGAGTCCAATTCACGCCCTACCAGACGAGGCTTGATTTCCTTTTCAATCACCGGAATGAAATCTTTCGCCAAGAACAAGGGATCCCGGCCGCCGGCGCCGCTGTACTGCACCGCAGCGCAATCGCCGTAAGCAACCTGGCCGTCTTCCAAGACAAGCATCACCGATACGGCTTCGCCGGACTGGCGAATCGCCTGGAAACCGGGTGTTACAGGGTCTCCTAAGTAAGTAAAGCCGTCATGATCGGCGCCTTTTTTAATGGCCCGCTGATCGTCAAAATAAAAGCCGGTAAGAGCCTTCGAGCAAACAACATCAACAATTTTCATGAGAACACACTCCTTTTTGTCTTTGGAGCCGCTGGGTAAGCCAGCAGCTTCTCCTATAATTGACAAACGCTGCTGCTAAGCCGGAACTCCCTAAAGAACTCCGGCTTCACAGCCTGGTTCCGAAAACTTTTTGTGTCTTAGCGCGGGCGTCCTACAAGGCGTCCTTTAGAAATGGCGTAAATGTCGTCGATAACCATCTGGAAGCTCGCCGGACGGCGTTCCGCTTTAGCCCGCTCGTCGATTTTACCGCGATGGAAGTCAATGATGTCCTGCGTAAAGGGCAAGTTGCCGCAATCGAAGAGACGCACGGCGCCGTGATGGTCGCGAGCCGGCAGAATTTTATTGATGGCATGGTTGCTGGGAGCAAACGGAACATCCAGTACGCCGGCTTCAAAAGCCCGCACCGTACCGACGGCAATATCGCCTTCGCCCAATTCCAGAACCTTATCTACGATGCAGCGGGTTTCCGCTTTGATCATGGCGATTTCGTCTTCCAATTGCTGTGTAGCCGGGAAGCTCTGATCCGCCAGCATGTTAATCATCTGTTTGGTGGTGCGCAAGCCCATAGCATTGGCTTCTTTCGTAGGAATACCCAATGCTTCATGCGGCGTTTTCACGATAACTTTGGTAGCTTTCGCAAAGGCAGCCGCCGCAGCGCCCCAGGAGATAACGGCGAACGCCTTAGCTTCATCCTGCGGGAAGCCGCCCATCCACTGATGGAAAACCGTAGTCAGCGTGCAGCCTTCATAGCCGAATTTTGCAAAATACTCTTCAGCCAGCGCTTCTAACGAACGAATGGCTGCGATATCCTGCACCAGGTTGCCGCATTGGCCATAGCCGAGAGTAATGTTTTTAACGCCCTGTTCGGCCGCCAAAATACCTTCGATAATCGCTACGGCATGAGAAATGCTCGGCGGCACCAAGGTACCTGTCAAAGGTCCGAAGGGCTCGCGGTTGATTTCGACGCCATGTTCTGCATAGAGACCTACCAAACGGTCTGTATACTGCCAGTCAAGAATCGTCTGTTCCAGCGATACGCTCTTGGCGTAAGGAATGTTGTAGGAAATACCGCCTCCTTCGTAGGAGGTAAAACCGCCAGCCAGCGTAATTTCCGTCAACAGTCTGGCGTCAGGCGTGCCGTGACGCACCTGAATGGGGCCGTCTACTTTTTCCGCCAGCTTACGTACTGCATGCACGCCATGGTTGACGGCAGGAAAACCGTTGAGCAAAGAACGCCCGGCCTGTTTACTTTCTTCAATACCTACCTGGGCTTCTTTGTATTGATTTTGACGCGTATAGCTGTCAATCGTAGTCGGCAGCAGATCGGCTTCCCCTTCTGTGCGCAAGAAGTTCAACAGTTCAATATGCTGATCCAAAAGCGCTACGCCAGCCCGGGGCTGCGTCAAAGTGCGGCCTTCTTTTTTAGCTTTGATAAGCTGTTTGGAAAAATGCTTGCGCGCCGGAATGGTTTCATGATATTTGACGGCTTCGTCAAAATCCACCTCGGCTCCTGTAGGCCACTGGGCCAAAATCTCTTTGCGCATTGCGAAAAATTCGTCATGGGACCATTTCTTATTTTTCAATTCCACGCTGATTGCCTCCGTTTCAGATATTTTTTCAT
Source organism: Anaeromusa sp. (assembly GCF_028691475.1). Lineage (NCBI taxonomy): Bacteria > Bacillati > Bacillota > Negativicutes > Selenomonadales > Sporomusaceae > Anaeromusa > Anaeromusa sp. Next base: position 30,674 of record NZ_JAQUZF010000005.1, on the reverse strand, counting down.
CATCCGCAGAGCCACCTCGGGCTGTTCTTCCGACAGAAGCCCCATGGCGGAGAGAATGTATTCACCATCAATATAATAATCACATTGTTTGGGTTTTAGATATTCCGCAGCTGCTGCGTCATAGCGAATGCCTTCAAGAATGCATTCCGGCCGGTCATGATGCACAATAACACCGCCGGTTCCGATGACCTTCTCAACGGTAGTTAAGTCCTTGCCAACCTGTACGAAAACCTCGCCTACACAGCTGAAGACCGATTCGATTTTTCCGACATGGCGCTGCGCCGCTACTTTGGTACACGCCCAGCCAAGAGCGTCCTCAATGGCCTGCTCCCGCGGCGTTTGCGGCAGCGTATCCACTTGGTTTTCCACCAAATGACAGTATGCCGCCACTTCCTCTTCGCTAACCCCGGCTTTTTGAGCCAGCAGGGGTGCGCTGGCCGCCTTTAGCAAAGCGGTAGCGCTGTAGCGCATGCCCAGATCTCCTTCCACCGTCCGTTTGGCAAAAGGCTCTGGCAGCCCTCGCATGGTCACTGTCGGCTGTTTGGGCTCTCCTTTAGCGATGGAATACAGGTCAGTAGTCGCACCGCCGATATCCACAATCATCAAATCGCCCCAACCTCTTTCATGCGTGGTTCCGGTTCCTAAGAGCTCCGCTGCCTTGAGCACGGCCGCCGGAGTTGGCATCATCATCTTGTCTATAAATTTGTTGGCCTTATTCAAGCCCTTAGCTTCGATGATGCGCCGCAAAAACAAGTCTCTAATGGCGCCGCGCGCTGGATCGATATTCAACTCGCCCAAACGCGGCATGACATTTTCCGTATGCACCACTTCGGTCATGACTTTGCTTAAAATCCCAACCACCTGCGGCGTCACCGACTTATTGCCTGCCACCAGCACCGGTACATCCAGACCCAGTGTGCACAACATGCGGGCATTATGGAGAATTACCTCCTTGTTGCCCCCATCCGTACCGCCGGCCAGAAGAATAATTTCCGGCTTCAACGCTGCAATTTCCTCAATTTCATACTCGCTGAGCTCGTTGCAGTACACGCCCAGCACCTTGGCGCCGGCCCCTAAAGCAGCTCGCTTAGCAGCTTCAGCCGTTAATTCCGGCACCAGGCCAATGGCCACCATTTTCAGGCCGCCTGCAGCACTGGAACATCCCAGCACCCGCTGAAACTCCAGCTTGCCTGTCTGAGCAAAAAGCACATCCAAGCCTTCCTGCAGTCCCTCCATGATATCTGTCTCTACTGTAGTAATGCCTCGTGCCGTGCCCAAAATTTCTTCCTTCTCGACATCTACAGCCGTAAGCTTGGTGTACGTGCTGCCAAAGTCAATGAGTAGCACATGGCTCATGCTCGTCTCTCCTCTCCCGGCTTACGCCCGGGCCAGGTCCTGCTTCAATTCCTCAATCACCTGGTCTGGTAAAATGCCTGGTTCATATACACGGTCATAACCCATGGCAAGGAATTTTTCTTTTACTTCGGTGAAGTCGGTTTTGCCGACAACTAGGTTGCCGCCTACATACAGCTTGATGCCGCCGATGCCGGCTTCTTTGCAAGCGTCCCGCAGACCGCGGCAGTCAATTTCGCCGTGACCGTAAAGAGATGCCACCAAGATGGCTTTCGCATCGGTTTCAATCGCAGCATTGACGAATTCCTGCTGCGGCACCAGTACGCCCAGATTGACCACCTCAAAGCCAGCCGCCCGTAAGGCATGGGCAAGAATTTTATTGCCCACCGCATGACAGTCGGCCCCGATAACTCCCAAGACGACCTTATCACTGTTTTCCATGGTTTGATCGCTCCTTACTTTGTGATTACTATTGTATCAGTCGTCGTACTGCTGCGCATAAGCGACAGCCAGCTGTTCGTCAGGAAGCTCATGCTCCCAACGCGCTACAACGACTGAGGCAATACAGTTGCCAATAAGATTGCACGCCGTGCGCGCCATATCCAAAATTCGGTCGACTCCCAAAATGATTGCAATCCCCTCTACAGGCAGTCCAAAAGCGGCCGCCGTCCCTGCAATAACAATCAGCGAAGCCCCCGGCACCGCCGCAATGCCTTTTGTAGAAAGCATCAACGTCAATACCATAAGCAGCTGTGTCGTAAGAGGAAAGTCAATGTTGTAGACTTGTGCGATGAACACTACCGCCAACGCGCTGTACAAGGTAGATCCATCCAAGTTGAAGGTATAGCCTGTCGGCAGTACAAAGGTAACGATATGCTTAGGCACTCCGAATTTTTCCAGCTTCGTCATTGCTACAGGCAGCGCCGCTTCACTAGATGCTGTTGAAAACGCAATCAGCAGCGGTTCTTTCAGTGCTCGCAGCAGGTGAAAGAAGTTAACGCGAATCAGCAGAGAAGCTATCGTAAGAACCAGCAAAACGAAAACAATCAGCGCAAAATACAACGAGCCAATCAGTTTTGCCAACGGCACCAGCATGCCTAGACCAAACTTGCCTACAGTAAAACCAATCAAGGCAAATACGCCGATAGGCGCCAGACGCATGACATAACTCGTAAACTGGAACATGACTTCCGCAATACTGACTGCGACTTTCACCACCGGTTCGCCTTTGCTTCCCACCGCAGCCGCAGCTACGCCGAAAAAAACGGAAAACATGATGATTTGCAGCATATCGCCGCGTGCAGCCGCATCTACCACATTGGTCGGCACAATATTAATCAACATATGTGACATATCAATGCTTTTCTTCGATGCCGCCGTTACTGCAGCAGCATCGGTCGCGGTAATTTGCAGGCCCTGTCCTGGTTCGAAAACATTTACTACCGTCAAGCCGACAACCAACGCCAGCGTTGTAGCGGCTTCAAACCAGATAATAGACTTCAAGCCCAGCCGCCCCAGTTTTTTGAAATCGCCGGTTCCGGCAATCCCCATAATCAGTGAACTAAAAATCAAAGGAACCACAATCATTTTGATCATCCGAATAAACATGTCGCCGATAGGTTTGAGATCGACGGCAAGGGCTGGAAACAGATGTCCGAAAAGCACCCCCAGAATTAATCCTAGAAAGATCTGGGTGGTCAGACCCAATTTCCATTTGCCGTTTTTCATTGTCAAGGCATCTCCTTTTTCGCTCCGGCCTGCCTCCTCTTGTGTCGGAGTGTTACTTTTGCCGCCCCCGGCAGCGAACTGTGCTGCAGCCTCTACTATCATTATTGTTAACAAAATACAGAAAACTACAGGACACGACAAAAGGTTTTTCATAACATTTGTAAAAAAAGTTCAAGCAATACAAACTTTTGTATTCTCTAGCAAAGGACTAAGTTAACATTTAGTCCTTCTCAAGGGGACTTGTCACTCTTTTTAGTTTTGAAGGAAAATTCCGTCTTCACCAGCCTTAATATAAGGCTAGCCTGCCTCCTTCAGGGAGTCTTAATTCACAGCAAAAAGTGTAATCATTACACTTTTAAAGATGCTCCTGGCAAAACTCAGACTTCCAAGAAAGTCACCCCTCCACGGGACAGCGACATTTTACAAATGTTTTTTCCGATATTCAGATTTTTTTGATATATCCGGCGACTGTATTTATTATACTACTCAGCTCTTTCACAGTAAAATTGGACATTTTGGTGACTTACATCAGTTTTTTTGATGTGTTATTTTATGGAAAACGAGGGGAAATCTAATTCATGATGTTCCTCCAGCCACGCACGCGTACAGTTTACAAAATTACGCGCCGCCGGCGATAAGTATTTCAAGGAAATGGCGGCTAAACCAATGGTTCGGTAATCTTCATCATGAGCTAACGGCACTAACTGAACTCCCTTCGGCAAATGCACCAGCATTAACTGGGGCAAAATACTGATCCCCAGACCCATTTGAACCATCGCTAAAATGGTCCGTTCTTCCGCCACCTCATATTGAATGCGAAAATTCACTTTGCTTTTTGCTAATACTTTGCGAATATTGTCATCACTCCCCCATAAGGGCATGATCAGCCGTTCATTTTCCAGCTCTTTCAGCATCAGCTCCCGCCGCTTCCCTAGGGGATGCTCCGGCGGGATTACCACCATTAATTTGTCGCGTTTCAACGGAATGGCGTCAAATTGTTTTGACGCCGGCAGCGCCACAAAACCAAAATCCACCACCCGGTGACTGATCCATTCGTTCATTTCATCATACCCGCCCATGCGCGTCTTGACTTCCACCGCAGGATGCAGCCGTTGAAATTCGCCTAAAATACCAGGGAGCCAGCGCATAGAGACACTGGCAAGCGTCCCGATAGACACCGTACCGATATCTACGCCTTTGATAGCGGCCGCCTCTTGCCTCAACAGCTTTTCTTGATGCAAAATCCCGCGAATGCACTGGAGAATCCGCTCGCCATTGGGCGTCAGGGTCACTCCGGAACGGTCCCGCTTGATCAAAGAAAAGCCTAATTCCGATTCCAGCGTAGTCACTGCATAGCTGACTCCCGATTGGGTCAGATTTAAGCGTTCCGCCGCTTTAGTGAGGCTTCCCGCATCAACAATAGTGGAAAAAATTTCATACTTTGCCAACGACATACCATCACCCCTTATCAAACTAACTCAACAAGCTCTTAAAAAAGCCTCCTGAGGGCACGATCTTTCGTTACCACCCAGGAGGCTCACTTGTTGAAAGCAAATTCTTTACGAAAAAACAGAAACCAATTTTCCGAACAGCCCAGCCTGCTCTTGCAGTTTGCCGGCATTACCGACTACGCAAATATGATTTCGCGCCATGCAGGCGCCTACCACCTCTGCCAATTCCTTAAGCTTGGCGGCATTGGTGCTAAGCACAGCATCCCGCTCCTGCTGGACTTGTTCCCAAGTCAACTCGATAAGCCACATTAGTTCGGCCTTCTCTCCCTTCATCGACGGCGTAAGGGGCGCATCCAGCTGGCTCATCGTACCGATGATGTATTTGGTCATTTCCCGTTCCGATACGGCAAAAGACCGCAAATAGTCTTCCATTTCTCCATACACCTGCAGCGTTTCCTGCAGGTTCGGATCCCGATAGGAAGCAAAGGCTAGATTCCCGTTGCGATCAAAGCGCGCAAACGCCCCATAGGCCCCGCCCTGAACACGAACGCGGTTCCACAGATAGTCGAAGCGCAGCACCGTTTCCAGAACCTTCATGCTGCCTGTATACGCATAGTTTAGTTTTGCAAAATTATAGGCCTTGGCTACATACTGCACCTTGCCCGCCGTCATCAGCCCTTCGTTGGCCGCCTGCAGCTCAAAACGATAGGAAACGCTGGGCAAGCCTCCTGCCGGCAGTGTCGCGGCGAACTGTTGCAGCAAAGGTTCCAATTCTGCGTACTGCTCTTCTTCACAAGTAACGCCCCATTGCAAACGATCCAGGCAAAATACGCGCTGCGCCACTCGCTGCAGAGCCGCCGACGTTTGCTCCGCCTGGTCCGCCCAATTCCGTTCCAAGTCTTCCAAAAAGCGATAATACGTAAAAACGCCGCTCTCATTGTAACTTTCTACGGGAGATACATACGAAAGCACGCGACTGAGCGCTACCGTATGCCCGTATTCCAGCATGACCAGCCCCATGCGAGCCTTGCTTTCCGCCACAAGCTCCTTGAGGCGCGCCAGATTGTCATAGCGACTGCCTTGGCAAACGCTGCGCAGCAGCCGGAAAAGCTGCGGCGCTTTTTGCAGCAGCGCCTTCGATTTTACAAGCAAGCGCGGCTTATAGGCCTCTGCATCATATGCTTTCGGCAGCGCCATCGTTTGGTAGGAAATCCCCCCTGTATGCAGATTGATCTCCTTGGCCAATTGCTGATAGGAACCATCGCAGGTATCCACCTTGCCCAAAACGCTGGAAAGCAAAAAGAGATATGGCAAATCCGCCTGATCCACAGCGGTAGTGTCAAAGTAAAGATTGACATAAGCAATGCGATTCGTAAAAATAGGCTGCAGCAAAACCGTTCGCCCTTCCACTTGGCGCTGTTGCTGCGGAATACGGGTTACCTTCTTTTCTATGTCCTTTAGAGCCAAGAGCGGAATAGACGCCAGCGCCTCCGGGCTGTCCGGCTTGGTCTGTCTGGCTTTAAGCTGTTTGGTCTGCTCGCAAATGAGCTGCACTTCCGCAGGAGCAAGCGTTCCCTTGAGCTGAGCCAGCTTCTGCCGCAGCTCTTCTGTACGGCGTTCCTCCAGACCGGCTTCCGGTACGGCCGCCACCAGAACCTGGTGCGGATTCTGCAGGAGATGGCGTTCGATAAGCTCCTCAAAATACCGCCCGCCCAAGCCTTCTTTCATCTTGGCCAGCAGCGGCTCATAAGTCAGATGCAGCAACGGATCGCCGCCATAGAGCCAGCTGTCCAGCATGCGGATATGGTATATCAAGCCCTTGGGATGCGAACCGAAATTGGCCTCGCGCAGTTCAAATTCCTTGCGGTTGATGGAAGCTTCCAGCAGTTCCTTATCAATTCCTTTAGTTACTAGCTCTTGCAGCGTCTGCCGTACCACCTGGCGCAGCTTATCGCCGGCATCGGCTGCCGCCCCGCGCACCAGTATGCTAAACACAGGCTGCACCAACGCATCTTCATACCGCCCCAGTACATCCTGGCCGATGCCAGCGGCAATCAGCGCCTGCTTCAGCGGCGCTCCCGGCGTACCCAGCAGCAAATGATTCAAAATGGCAAAAGCCAGTCCTAGCTCCGCGTCGCAAGCCTCGCCTACCACTTGGCTCAGGCCAAAAAACGCCTTGCCCTCCTGGCTTTCACTGGCATCCACCGGATAGGGCACTACCACCTCGAGCGGCGCCGCAAACGGACTCTGCCGCTCGATTTCCGCCACAAAGCCTTCCTGGCGCTGAAACCGGCTTAGGTAGGCCTCATCCAGAAAAGCCAGCTGCTCTTCAATATTCATCTTGCCATATAAATAGATGTAGCTGTTCGCCGGATGATAGTAACGGCGGTGAAAATCCAAAAACTGCTCTTGCGTCAGCTGCGGAATAAAATCCGGATCGCCGCCTGACTCAAAATGATACGTCGTATCCGGAAACAAAACCTCCAAGGTCTTGCGTTCCACCAGCGATTCCGGCGAAGAAAAGACGCCTTTCATCTCATTGTACACAACGCCCTTGTACGTAAGCTCCCCTTCCGGCGCTTCCAGCTCGTAATGCCAGCCTTCTTGCATCAAAACTTCCGGCTGTTCGTAGATGACAGGAAAGAACACCGCATCTAAATAGACATCCATCAAGTTTCGAAAATCCTTGTCATTTTGACTGGCTACAGGATACATGGTCTTATCAGGGAAGGTCATGGCATTCAAAAACGTATTCAGCGAGCCCTTGATCAACTCGACAAAAGGCTCTTTCAACGGAAACTTGCGGGAGCCGCAAAGAACGGAATGCTCTAAAATGTGCGGCACCCCGGTATGATCCGCCGGGGGCGTCTTAAAGGTAATAGAGAAGACTTTATTATCATCGTCATTTTCCAAATATACCAACCTGGCCCCGCTTTGCTCATGCTCATACGTATGAGCCTTCGAAGCCAGTTCTGCAACAGTCTGTGTTGCGATTAGGCGAAAACCGGATTTCATCATTATTATCTACCTCATCTTCGTAAAAATGGCGCTTTTAGTAACCAATTCTACTTGAGGCGTCTCTTTCCTGCTTAAGTAACAAGAAAAACCGCTTGCGCGGTTTTTCAAAGCATTCATTCTTTAGTTTTTATGCAAGCGCTGCCCGGTTTGCAGATAGATGACCCATTCGGCAATATTCGTCGTATGGTCGGCTACGCGTTCCAAATAGCGCGCTACAAAGATAAGCTGCGTCGCGTCATTAATGACCGCCGGATTCGCCAGCATGTAGGTCAAAAGCTCTCGAAACAGCTGGTTGTACAAAGCGTCCACTTCATCATCCGCCTGACAAACCTTGTCCACTAGCTCTACGTCCATGTTCACATATGCCGTCAACGCGTCGCGCAGCATCTGCGTCGCCAAGCCGGCCATACGCGGTATGTCCAAGAGGGGCTTGACATGACCGTTGCCGCCTTCGCCCAGACGTTTGGCAATTTTGGCAATATCAAAGGCATGATCGCCAATACGTTCCAGATCGGTGCTGATCTTCAGTCCCGTGCTGAGTATGCGCAGATCTTTAGCTAAAGGCTGCTGCCGGGCAATGAGCACCACGCAGCGTTCTTCCAAAAGCAGTTCCAGCTCGTCGATGGCGTCATCCCCTTGGATAACCTGGCAAGCCAGCTCCATATCCAAATCCACCAGCGCCTGAATGGAACGTTCAATCGCCGTAATTACCAGCTGTCCCATTTGCAAAATATCATTGCGCACACCTTGAAGCTCATAGTCATAATTATGCCGCGTCGTATTCATAGCCATCCTCCTCAGTTTTTCAGCCAAACCGGCCTGTAATGTAGTCTTCAGTGCGTTGATCCTGAGGACGGGTAAAAATCACATCGGTCTGATCGTGTTCCACCAAGTCGCCATTAAGGAAAAACCCGGTATAGTCTGATATCCGAGCCGCCTGCTGCATGTTATGCGTAACAACAATGATGGTATAGCGTTGTTTCAACTCCGAAACCAATTCTTCAATCTTCATGGTTGAAATCGGATCCAGCGCCGAACAGGGTTCATCCATGAGCAGTACTTCGGGCTCTACCGCCAGCAAGCGAGCGATGCAAAGACGCTGCTGCTGGCCGCCGGACAATCCCAGCGCCGAAGAATGCAGCCGGTCTTTCACTTCATCCCAAAGAGCGGAGCCGCGCAAACTGCGCTCCACCAGCTCATCCAGCGCGCTTTTCTTGCTGTTTCCATGGATACGGGGCCCATAGGCCACATTATCGTAAATGGACATCGGAAACGGATTAGGACGCTGGAAAACCATGCCTACGCGTTTGCGCAGCATGACCACATCGGTGTCGGGATGATAGATGGAATTGCCGTCAAGCAATACTTCTCCCTCAATGCGTACGTTTTCAATTAAATCATTCATGCGATTCAACGTGCGCAAGAACGTCGACTTTCCGCAACCGGAAGGACCAATCAAAGCTAAAACGCTATTTTTTTCAACGCCCAAGGTAACCTTCTTCAGCGCCAATGATTCCCCGTAATATAATTTCAGCTTGTTAGCTTGAATCTTATTGCTCATAGTATGGCATCCTCCTGCTTATTTAGCTAGCACTAAACTCTTCTTATTTGCACTATACCATAAAACAATTGACGCTACTGTTAAGTTTGGATTAATAAAAAAGGACACCTGATTTCTCAGATGTCCTGAAAACGATAGCCTACGCCTCGCACGGTTTCGATGGCCTCTGCTACTTCCGGCGCTGCCGCCAGCTTGGCCCGCAAGTGACGCACATGCACATCTACGGTTCGAGTATCCCCAAAATATTCATAACCCCATACCTTTTCCAGCAGCTGTTCTCGGCTGAACACGCGGTCTGTGTTGGTAATAAAGAGCTTTAGCAGCTCATATTCTTTGGGAGTCAATTCTAGCTTCTCTTTGTCCAGCCAAGCCTCATAACGACTGAAATTCATCTTTAAAGCGCCCATGGAGATCTCGCTATGTCCATGGCTCCCTTTTTGGCTGCGCCGCAACACCGCTTTGACGCGAGCCATCAATTCCCGCAAGCCAAAAGGCTTGGTCTGGTAATCATCCGCCCCCAGCTCCAGGCCCAGCACCTTGTCTACTTCCTCATTCTTAGCGGTCAGCATGATGATAGGAATACCGGCAGTTCCCTGTTGTCCCTTAATTCTGCGGCACACTTCCAAACCATCCATGCCTGGAAGCATTAAATCAAGGAGCACCAAATCGGGCCGTTGCTGCTTAATTAGTTGCAGCGCCTCCAAGCCGTCCGCCGCTTCCGACACCACATATCCTTCTTTTTGCAGATTAAAACGCAACAACTCCCGAATGGAAGCCTCATCATCTACAATTAAAATGCTGCCCATCATGCCATTCACTGCCTTTCTTGCTCTTTGCCATGTTCTCCTGAAACCCTGCTGTACTAACCAAGCTTATCTTCTCTGCATCAGGCGTCTCAAGGCAGCATGACATTCGCAACTTTCGAGAAAAAAACCAGGCCATGACAGCCTGGTTTTTTGACAATCACGATTCCTTATTTATTAACGCTGTCTTTAAGAGCTTTGCCAGCTTTAAATACAGGGTTTTTAGACGCAGGAATTTTAATTTCAGCGCCGGTCTGCGGATTACGGCCGGTACGAGCTTCACGAGCTTTTACTTCAAAAGTGCCAAAGCCAATGACCTGTACTTTTTCTTCCTTGGCAAGAGCTTCTTCGATGCTGGCAAATACCGCATTCAGGGCTTTTTCCGCATCCTTTTTGGTCATGGCTGTCTTCTCGGCCACACTGGCCACCAATTCAGTCTTGTTCACAAATCCATCCCCCTTGTCTTTTTTTGACGGCAATGCCGTCAGCGCGCTTTAGTAAAAAAAGCGCCTTGATTTCATGATTGCGAATAAGTGTATTCGCTACGCGCCGCCAGATTCCTCTATCCTTTGGAAAAAAAACGCTATTTCATCGCATATTTTCTCTATTCTAAGGCTTTGGCAGCATTCCAAAGAGCATCTAACTCTGTTAACGAAGATTGCTCCCAAGAAACTCCTTTTTCTTGTAACTGTTTCTCAATAAAGCCAAAGCGTTTTTCAAACTTCAAGCAGGCCTTTAAAAGAGCGGTTTCCGGTTCCACATGCAAGAACCGCGCCAAATTGACCATCGCAAACAAAACATCGCCTAATTCATCTTCCCGAGCCGCTTCGCTGGCCGCCTCACGCAGCTCCTGAAGCTCTTCGTCAACCTTTCCCCAGACCGGCGCCACATCCGGCCAGTCAAAGCCCACCTTGGCCGCTTTGCCTTGCAATTTGCAGGCCTTAAGCAATGCCGGAAATTCTCGGGGAACGCCAGCCAGAACACCGCCGCGATTCTTTTCCTCGCGTTTGATGCGCTCCCAGTTGCGCACCACCTCCGCCGCATCATCAACGGTAATTTCACCAAACACATGGGGATGGCGGCGCACCATTTTATCGACTACGCCGTTAATCACCTCCTGCATGGAAAAACGTCCGTTTTCCTCGGCAATGCGAGCGTGAAACACCACTTGCAGCAAAAGATCGCCCAGCTCCTCGCAGAGAAGTTCCATATCGTCCTTTTCAATGGCTTCCAAGACCTCATAGGTCTCCTCCAACAGATACCGCCGCAGCGAGCGGTGATCCTGCTGCCGATCCCAAACGCAGCCTTCGGGCGAACGAAGCACTGCCATAACTTCCGTCAAGGCGTCTACTTCAAAAGGCTGCACTTCAGTTCTGCTTTGCAAAGAAGGCACGTAGATCGAGGTCAGATGATCAATATCCTGCTGCCGATCCAGTTCGCACAAAGGTATGGAGCGAACGCTTTCATCCGCTAAGCCTAAATGATTAACCAGCTCAACTGGATAAACGTCTCCATAGTGTTCCATCAGCGTCAGCTTGACGTCCGACGCCACTTGACGATTGTAGACTTGCGTAACAACAAGTCCGGTTGGAAGCGCGCCGCAGCAAACACGCTCCAGATCTGCCGCATCCAAAATAGTCAAGCCGTTAATCGGATCCAAGCCTAAGCGTACGCAAAGAATTTCCACAAAGCTCATGCCTGGAAGAACTTCCACGGAAATATTCCAGGCCGGCGCCTGTTCGCAAAGCATCTGCACCGTCCGCTCCGCCACGACCGGACTGCCCGGTACAGCATACACCACATCGGCTGTTTCGGCGCGCCGCAGCACATCTACGGTAATCGTTTGGTAAACCGCTTCAAAAGAACTTTCTGTTTCATATACTTCGTCGTAAGTCAAAAAAGAAAGCCCTAACCGCTCCAGCTCCGCTACCGTAGGATGGCGACCCGTACGAAACAACAGACAGGAGGTCTCCTGCATGGCTTTTACAGCCCCCAAAGTCAGTAAGTCTGCATTACCAGGTCCCAAGCCGACGATTGTCAATTTACCCATGGTGCACGCCTCCTCAACAGCCACGGCAACTGCGAAACAGCCGCTTGAGGCCGGAGTTTTTTCTTTTTTCTTTAGCTTCTAGTGACGCAGCAAGCCTATGCGCTGCAAACACAAAGTCAGCTTAGCGCCTATGCGGGGGATTTTCTCCACTTCCTGCGCGGTCACGCCGCCGACGATAAGCATAGAGGCAAAATAGACCGTAGCTCCCAATAGAATAGCCCCCAGCGTAGCCACGGTATTGCTATGTAGCGTCTGAAACAAGGCGTCAAAAGAAAAGATAACCGCAATCCCCATTACAGCGGCTGACGCCACGGTCCGCAGCGTATGCCCCCAATCAAGACTAAAACCAACATACCGATGCACAAAATACATATTCAACAGCGCTGCCACGCCAAAATCCACATTGGTCGCCCAGGCCGCCCCTTTGATACCCAACTCCGGCATAGCCGTCAAATACCAGCTCATACCGATTTTGACAACCGCCGAAGCCATCATGTTCACCAAGGGAATCGTCGTATGCCCCAAGCCCTGCAAAACACCAGTTGTAACCTGATGTACTCCCAGTAAAACGATGCCAAAAGACAAAATAGCAATACAGTCTCCGGCATTCGGCGTTCCATAAAGCATCTGCGAAATCGGCGTAGCCAAGAGGCACATGCCCGCAAAACTGGGAATGGTAATTAGATTGGCAATACGCATGGCTGTCGCCGTACGATCGTAAATCCGCTCCTTGCGTCCCAGGGTAAAGGCCTCTGAAATAGCAGGCACCAATCCTACCGCCAAAGAAGCCGTCAAAATCGTCGGCAAGTTAATCAGCGCCACAGCCATGCCTGTAAGATAACCAAAGAGTTCTGTCGCCGCAGCGACCGTATAGCCCGCCGCTTCCAGTCGGGCAGGCACAATAAACAAGTCGATGCTGGAAACCACCGGCAACATGATATTGGCCAGCGAAACCGGCAGCGCCAATTTTACAATCCGACTGATAATCCGCCAACTGGACTGCGGGGGCAAATCCGGCTGGGTCGCCATTTTTTCTTTAAACTGCGAACGCTGACGCATATAAAAGTAAATCAGCACCGCTAAGCCGGCCATAGCTCCCGGTCCGGCGCCGAAACTAGCGCCGGCTGCGGCATATTCCAAACCATACGGCAACAACATGAATGCCAATGCAATCATGGTAATTACCCGCAGTAACTGTTCAAAGATCTGCGAAACCGCCGTAGGCGTCATCATTTGTAAGCCTTGAAAATAACCGCGATAACTGGAAAGAACGGTCACAAAAAAGATAGCCGGCGCCAAGGCCGCCAAGGCGTAATAGGCCCGAGGATCGCGTACAAACTGTTCCTCAATCAGCCAGCCCGCCCCTGTATACAGCAAAATGGTAAACAAGACGCCCGTAAAGGTCAGCAGCGCCAGGGAGATGCGAAATACGCGGTTAGCGCCCCGATAGTCCGATAAGGCCACCCGTTCCGCCACCAAAATGGAAATAGCCACAGGAATCCCGGCGGAGGAAACGCTCAACGCCAACAAATAGATGGGATAGGCCATCTGATACAAGCCAATTCCCTCCCCGCCCAATAAGCGGGATAATAAGATGCGATTTACAGAGCCAATGAGTTTAACTACAATTCCTGCAACGGTTAAAATCAAGGCGCCACGCAAAAAGGTGTCTTTACTACTCACCCAAGCCCATCCTCTCAAGAAAATGCAATTTTAATTATATCAGAAAACCTTGGGCATTCCTACCTCGAAAGACGGTTTTCAAGCTAGCGTCCCTTCTTCTAGACATTGCATGCTCTTGAACAACAACGCCTCCGCCTTTTCCTGCGGCAGATTTGCTGTTTTAAGGCGCAACCCTCCAGCACTGCCTGGAAAGAAGGTGACCCGGGACGGCAAACCCTCTTTTAGCGCCATTATATGCTCCGGTGCAAATTGCAAAGGCTCTTGAAAGGCTACTTCATACCCTTCCGGCTTCTGCACAATACTACGAATCCCTAAGCGACGCACGCGGTTTTTCAGCTTAGCTACCGCTAGCAGACGCAACACAGCCTGCGGCGGTTCGCCAAAGCGGTCAAGGAGCTCATCCAAAAGTTCTTCCACTTCTTCGTCGCGCCGAATTCCCGCAATACGCTGGTACAATTCCATTTTCTGCATGGCATCGCCCACATACTCTTCCGGCAAATAGGCATCCACTTTTATATCCAGCAGCGGCTCCACTTCTTGCTTGGGCTTTGCCCCGGTGCGCAGTTCCTGTACTGCCTCATCCAGCAGACGGCAATACATTTCAAAGCCGACGCTGACGATATGCCCGTGCTGCTGCGGCCCTAACAGACTGCCAGCGCCGCGGATTTCCAAATCGCGCATGGCAATCTTAAAGCCGGCGCCCAGCTCTGTAAATTCCTTAATGGCCTGCAGCCGTTTTTCCGCCACTTCTGTCAAAACCTTGTCCTTGCGGTAGGTGAAGTACGCAAAAGCAGTTCTGCTGGACCGCCCTACCCGCCCTCGCATTTGATACAGTTGAGACAAGCCCAAACGATCCGCGTCATATACTAAAATAGTGTTGGCGTTCGGCACATCCAGACCGCTTTCAATAATACTGGTGCAAACTAAAATATCTTCTTCGCCTTCATAGAAGTCCATCATGACTTGCTCCAGCTGCTCCTCCGCCATCTGACCGTGGGCCACACGTACGCCAGCCTGAGGAAACAGTTCTCCTAAGTGCAAAGCTAAGCGCTCTATGCCCTGAATCCGGTTATGCACAACATATACCTGGCCGCCGCGGCGCAGCTCCCGGCTAATGGCTTCCACTGCAATCTCCTCATGATATTCCGCTACATAGGTTTCCACCGGCAGGCGATCCTCCGGGGGCGTTTCAATAATGCTCATATCACGCACGCCCACAAGAGACATATGCAAAGTCCTTGGAATGGGCGTAGCGCTTAAAGACAACACATCTACTTGGCTGCGCCATTGCTTAATTTTTTCTTTTTGCGCAACTCCAAAGCGCTGCTCTTCATCAATAACAAGCAGCCCCAAATCTTTAAAGCGCACATCGCTTGTCAGCATACGATGGGTTCCTACCAACACATCCACTTTTCCTGCAGCCACTTCCTCCAAGGTTTTGCGAATCTCCTTGGCGCTGCGAAAGCGACTGACAACGCCGGTAGCGACTCCAAAGCCGGCAAAGCGGGAGCTCAAGGTCTGATAATGCTGCTGCGCCAGCACCGTAGTCGGCACCAGCATGGCTACTTGCTTGCCGCTCATCACGGCTTTAAAGGCCGCACGCACCGCCACTTCGGTCTTGCCAAAGCCCACATCGCCGCAAAGCAGCCGGTCCATGGGCCGAGGCTGTTCCATATCCGCTTTGATTTCCTCCAGCGCCTGCAATTGATCCGGCGTTTCCTCATAAGGAAAGGATTCCTCAAATTCTCTTTGCCACGGTGTATCCGCCTCAAAAGCAAAGCCGGCCTCCTCCTGGCGAGCCGCATATAAAGCCACAAGTTCTTGCGCCAAGTCGGCTACCGCCGCCTGTGTCCGGCTGCGCACCCGTTGCCAATCCTTACCGCCCATACGGCTGAGTTTGGGCGCTTCTCCATCCTGGCCAATATACTTTTGCAGCAGCCCAACCTGATCCGTAGGCAAATACAGCTTATCATCACCGGTGTAACGTATAAGCAGATAATCCTTGCGTACGCCTCCTATGTCCAATATTTCCACGCCGGCGTAACGTCCAATGCCGTGGCTGACGTGTACCACATAATCCCCAATCCGTATATCCCGGAAATAGCGAATTTTTTCCCCTTGCGTTTTGGCACGGCGCTGTTTTCTTTTATGGCGTCCCAGTAAATCCTGTTCCGCAAAGACAACTACTTTAGCTTGAACCCATTCAAAGCCGGCGGTAATTTCTCCAAGGAGCAGGCGCACGCTGCCGGAATTCGCTACGCGCGACACGCCCTGTCCCTGCGCCGCCAAGGCCTGCTGCAAAGCCTCCAAACGCTCTTCGCTGCCTGCTAAAAGCACAGTCACAGCCTGCCGAGCCTCTTGCGCACGCAATTCCTGCGTCAAAAGTTCAAACTGACCATGAAAGGGCATTACGCCTTTAGCGGCAATGCTAATAATATCCTGTGCTTCTGTATGCGCCACTTTTTGCAGCATCAAAGACCAAAACTGCACCGCCTGAAGACGGCTTGCTTCCACAATTTTTCCCCAAGGCAGCGCCGCGGGCCATTCTTCCAGCAAAGCTTGCGCCGCTTCCCGCAACCGCGCCGGATCGTCAAAAATAACTGCGCCGTCTTGGGCATAGGATAATAAGCACTGTGTTCCCTGCGCCTCCTCCTGGGCGGGCAGAATATCCACCTGTTCTAAACGCTCCAAGGAACGCTGCGTTTCCGGATCAAAGGAACGTAGTAAATCGATTTCATTATCAAAGAATTCAAGGCGCACGGCTGTTGGCAGCTGCAAGGGAAAAATGTCAATAACACCGCCGCGAACGCTGAATTGCCCCCGGCTGTCAACCGCATCTACCCGTTCATAACCGCAGCGGACCAATTCCGCCAACAGTTTTTCCCGTTCCCACATAGCGCCGTTTTTTAAAGTCAGACGTCGACCCAACAACTCTTGCTGAGAACAAACTCCCTGCGCAACCGCTTCGATCGTCGTCAGATACAAAGCAGCTTCACACCTCGCCAAAGCGCTCAGCGCTTCCATG
Organism: Anaeromusa sp.; assembly: GCF_028691475.1. NCBI lineage: Bacteria > Bacillati > Bacillota > Negativicutes > Selenomonadales > Sporomusaceae > Anaeromusa > Anaeromusa sp. The sequence goes on along the minus strand of NZ_JAQUZF010000005.1, from coordinate 14,002 downwards.
CGAACTGCGGTTCTCTCCCGGCTGCGCGCTGTAAGCGCAAAGGAAACTTCCGGCAATGCCGGCAGCTCATATATAGTTAAGACCGGCAGCCACAAAGCCATTTCTCGGCGATACTCCTCCAAGTGAGCATCATCCACCGCAACCACCACGATTGGCTGCATTTTTTCCGCCAAAGAAGCCGCCAAAAGAAATGGTTTTTGACTGCCTGTCAGACCGTAGACCCAAGCAGCCCGACCGGGCTTTTGCATCAGACGCATCGCCTCGGCGCAAGCGGCATCGGCCTGCACTAACGAAAGTAATTCCCTCATCGTATATATCTCCTATGAAACCTGTCAATGCTACTTATAAAACCCTTTCGCGTCTTTCGTGTATTTCGCGGTTCGTTATCAACGTTCCTCCAATTTATGATTCAACCGCGAAAATCGCGAAAAGCACGAAAATGAATTTGTCGTTCTGATTCTAATAAATTCTCAATACAAAAGGACGGCTTGCGCCGCCCTTTTCATCAAAAATCCTTTAAACGTTCTAATCAGGTCCGTTTAAAAATCATACTCTTCCGATCCAGCTTATGAATGGCGTCAACAAAACGAACCGTGCCTGATTTGTAGCGCATCACAATAGAGTGCGTCCGCACGCCGCCGCCAAAATAATGTACCGGATTCAACATATCCCCTTGGGTAATGGCCGTCGCTGCAAAAATCGCGTCCTCGCCATGTACCAAGTCATCAATGGTCAGTACCTTATTGATGTCGCCAATACCCATTTTCTTCGCCCGAGCTATTTCACAGTCATCAGAAGGAAGCAGACGGCCTTGCATATCTCCGCCTAGGCATTTAAGAGCCGCCGCAGCAATAACGCCTTCCGGCGCGCCGCCTGACCCTACTAACATATGAATGCCGGAGCCTTCGATGCCTACATTGATAACCGGCGATACATCGCCGTCGGTAATCAGCTTGATCCGAGCCCCAGCATCACGCACATCCTTAATCAAACGGCTGTGACGATCGCGATCCAAAATAACAACCGTCAAATCTTCAACCTTGCGCGACAAGGCGGAAGCAACGGCTTTCAGATTTTCCTTGACCGGAGCGTCAATGTGAATTTTACCGGCTGCCTTAGGCCCAACGGCAATTTTGTCCATGTACATATCCGGCGCATGCAGCAACCCGCCTTGCGGCGCAACAGCCAGCACCGCAATAGCTCCAGGCATCCCTTTCGCCACCAAATTAGTTCCTTCTAGCGGATCCACGGCAATGTCTACCGCCATGCCGCCGGCGCCAACCGTCTCGCCAATATACAACATTGGCGCTTCATCCATTTCGCCTTCGCCAATAACAACGGTACCGCTGATGTTGACAGAATCGAACATCGTCCTCATCGCATCCACCGCCGCCTGATCCGCAGCAATTTTGTCTCCTTTGCCCATCAGTCGCCCACAGGCAATCGCCGCCGCTTCTGTAACCCGTACAAATTCTAATGATAACTCACGATCCATTTTGTCTGAAAACCTCCTGTTTTTTTCTTTATTCAAATCAACTTGCGGAAAATTACTCTTATAACTCTCTTAGGGAGCCGATGCTCCTCCGGCTCCCTAACTCCATGAGAACAGGGCCGTCATAATGACTGGCCCTGAGCGCTGTAACTACTTTGATTTATTCCAATCGGCAAGAAAAGCTGCCAATCCTTTATCAGTCAGCGGATGTTTCGTCATGCCTTGCAGCACCTTGTAAGGAATCGTGGCGATATGCGCCCCAGCCAGGGCCGCCTGCGTCACATGCAGGGGATGGCGAATGCTGGCGGCAATAACTTCGGTAGTAAAGCCGTGGAGTTCATAAATCTGTACAATCTCTTGCACCAAGGCCATGCCATCATAGCCAATGTCATCCAAACGTCCTACAAAAGGGCTGACATAGCGTGCGCCTGCTTTAGCCGCAAGCAATGCCTGGTTGGCGGAAAACACCAAGGTCACATTGGTTTCAATGCCTTCAGCCGAAAGCTGCTTAACAGCCTTTAAGCCTTCCGGTGTCATAGGAATCTTCACGACCAGGCTGGCAAAGAGCTTCGCCAACGCGCGTCCTTCTTGCACCATGCCTTCCCAATCTGTTGCAATAACCTCACCGTTGACGGGTCCGGGCACAAGTTCGGCAATCTCTTGCAAAACCGTATTTAAGTCTCTCCCTTCTTTGACAATTAAGGAAGGATTTGTAGTTACGCCGTCAATAACGCCCCATTCCGCCGCCGCACGGATTTCCTCCACATTGGCCGTGTCCAAAAAAAGCTTCATCGCCATTCCTCCTCTATTCGTTTCATCCTTCCGCCGGCAAGCGCCGGTTAAGAATGGAAATACGCATAAGAAGCTGAATACAGTTCAATTTCCCGCAGCTGAGCGGCCTTAGTCAAATCCCGCTCGTTACGAGCGGGAACCAGGTGCTTAGCACCGCAAGAGCGGCAGGACAACAATACGCCGCTATCCAACACTTCCGCCGCTAATTGCGGCTGGCGGCAGGCACAAGAAATTTCCCCTTGCGCCGCCAAGTCGTGAACCATATTCAACACTTCCAAAAGAACCTGCGGGTCCTCTATCGTTTCTTCGTCCTCTTCGCCCTGCAGACCTTGGCAAATCTGACGATGGCGAAGTTGCTGCTCTCGCAACAACTCAGGATGACCTATTAAACCTAATTCCAGCGTATGGCTCGGGCAATAGAGACGATGCATTTCGACCTGCCAAAACTGTTGCGGAGTAAAACAAAGCAGATGATCCTGTCGGCATAACAGACATGGCAGCCGCAACAAGGGCTGGCTGTGCGACGCAGCTACGATCTCCCCTTGCCATTGACCGCAATGGCAATACAGCTGCTGCCGTTCATGACGTAAGGAAAATCGAGACAATTCATACAGCTCTAGTTTGCCGCACCGTTGACAAAACAACGCCAACGACGTCCAGGTCCGAGCAACCATCTCCACTCCTCCTTTTAGTAATAGGTTCGCCAGTGGAAAAAAAAATCCTGCCCGGACATACACGCTTTTGAAATAAGGACGCCGTCACCACCTGACAAAGCTCTTTAGCAGCCGCAATCCGGCTACCGCTTTACGCAGCCATGGTTGATGATACACGGTCAACGTATACGTTGCCTGCGGATCGTCCCAGACGAAAGCAAGAGCATTATCGGCGTTAGGCAAATTCCAAGCGGAACTTATCATCTCGCCGTTTTTGCGCACTTCCGCCCGAAAAGCCTGTTCGCGAAGATACAAGGGGATTTTGACACTAACCGCCTGAGGCCGCTCCGCCGAAACCGACAAATCGCGCCCCAGCAGCTCTATTTCATAGTGACTGCTCAGCCAGCCGTGTTCCAGGCGCTTTCCGTACAAGGCGGTTGCTTCCAGTTTTTCTTCATCCAAGAAAGCGCGCACCAATTGACTGGCCGTCGCGAAGCGCAATAATCCTTGCTGTACATAGCGCTGCTTTAGATACGCCAGATGCGCGTCTAGGGCGGCAAATTGGCCGCCGGACAAGCTGCGCCAGTCCCCCTCGCCCTGCATGAACATGGCATGGGTGAAGCCAATAATGCCATGCACTCCAGGAACAACAGCGCCATTGCGAACAAAAGCTTCCATGCCTGCATCCGCTTTGGCATTCATCACCGCCGCCGTTTGTTGGTCATAAAAGATAGGCGGCTGCGGTGTAGGACGCAGCTCCACCACTCCGGCTTCAGAAGCTTCACGCGCGGGGCGGCCAATATCTGTTTTAGCGGCCAAATACAACTCGCCCCCATAAGGCGCAGACGTTTCCCTCCCGCTATTGCCGGCGGCGTCACTGGAACCCCACAAACCCAAACGTCGAAATACTTCACTGCTCATGTCTTGCGACTCGCTGCTGGCGCCAAAATCAAAGGAACCGGCTCTTGCCGTCAACAACTGTCCTTGGGACGAGTCGGCGGCCAATTCATCCACAAGCCGCTGGTACGCATACAAACTTCCCAGCCTGCTGCCCCGGTTTCCGTAGTCGCCAAAACTCCCCAGCGAATGCGCCCAGCCATGCCGCAAATGATTGGCCCAAAGGCCGTCTGCCGGCTCATAGTATGATAATACATTGCCAGGTATGTACGGATCATAATCCGTGTGCATATGTACGCCATATTCATGTCCTTTGGCGCTTTCCTGACGCACGGAACGTTCTATATCGGCCACCGCTTCCTGCCATTGCTTGGTCGGTGATTGGCTTTGCGCCCACTGCGCCGCGGCTACCGCAGGCCAAGCGATATAATGAGTCCAAAAAGCGCCATGACGCGCGGCAATGGCATTAAGAGTTTCCGCTTTCTGCACCATCTGCACTTGGTATTCTTCTGGATTGAGCCAGCCGTCCTGATTCCCCCAAGGTTTGGCATAGCCAGCGCCGTCAATCGGCTCCAAATCTTCCGTCATCACATAGTAGACGCTCCCCGGCCGGGCTGCAGCCACAGAAACCGCTGTCTGCGCCTTTTCTTCTCCATTTAAGGATAACTGCAGCTGCCAAGGCTTGCCAAAATTAACACGCTCGGCCCGACGCCCCTCTAAGACCCAATCCAATTCAACAGTCTGCCCTGGAGTCAGACGCACATGTCGCACCCGGTCTCCTTGCACGGTCACGCCGTATCCTTGCGGCTCCGCTATAGCCGCCGTGATTTCTACTTCCGGCTGCGAGCCGTTATACTGCAAACGAGTACGCCAGTGAACTTCTTCTCCTTGGCGCACCGCAAGCGCTTGGGGCGCAGAAACAGCCACTGCGGCAGCCGGCTGCGCCGTCAGCGAAAAGCGACTCACCAATACATGCTGCCCCTCGCCGGCTTCCAGCACCCAGCGGTAGCGATGGGCCGCGCTAAGCGGCTGTCCTGGAAAAAACTCGTTCCAAAGGCGTTGTACGCTATAACGAGCCTCTACCCAATTCGCTTCATAGTTGCTGCGATAACGGGCGTCCACCCAGCGCTGTTCACTGCCAGCCGCCGGCCACGTTCCAGTATAAACCCAGCCCACGCTGCGCTTCACCTGCCCGTCAGGGCCCAATTCTTCCAAAAGCAGTCTTCCTGTTCCTTGGGTCGAGCGCCAGAGGAAGCGGCTGTCCGCCACCAATTCCGGGGCGGCGCCAGCCTCTAGATAGTAGCGCACCATGCCGGCTCCCCCAGCGGCAATATCCACGCCATTGGTTCCTTCCAGCGCTGTCCCTTGCACCAGACGAACCATATTGCCAGCGCCATTTTCACTGACACTGCCAGTGATTTCACCGCCTTGCACCTGCAAGGGCGCCACGGCCGCAGGCATCTTAAGACCGCAGCCGGCCAAAATTCCCACCAAAGCAATCCCTGCCAGCAAGCTCCTGCTCTTCATGCTCCCGCCTCCTTAGTAGGCAGCCGGCAAGGCCATGGGCGCCAGCACAGGAGCTGCTTTAGGCGCCGTCCCCAGTGCCTGCCAGACGGCTTGCTGTACCAAGCTGCTTACTGTAGTTCTGCCAAAAAGGGCGTCCCAAGGAGAAGTCTGCCCCATCTCCCGAATCATAGGGCGTTCCGCCAAGCCTAATTTGTCAACCGTGCCGTCAATGGCATCATACAAGTTGCCCATTTCGTCCACCAAACCGCTGGCCAAGGCTTGGCGTCCCGTGTAAATGCGCCCGTCCGCTAACAAGCGAACCTGTTCCGGCGGCAGCTTTCTGCCCTCGGATACTACTGTTACAAACTGCTCGTACATATCGTTCACCATGGCCTGGAGCAACGCTTTTTCGGTTGCCGTCATCGCCCGATCCGGCGAAAGAATATCCTTATGCGGCCCGCTTTGAATGCGTTCATTCCGAATGCCGATTTTTTGATATAGTTCTTCCCAATTTGCATAAGGCATATATACGCCAATACTGCCGGTAATCGTTGACGGATTGGCGTAAATTCGCTCCGTGCATGCCGCCAGCCAGTACCCGCCGGACGCCGCTATGTCTCCCATGGAGGATACCACTGGTTTGCCGCCAGCCCTGACTTTTAAGATTTCTTCCCCCAATTCCTGAGACGCCGTGGCGCTGCCGCCCGGGCTGTTAATACGCAAAATAATCGCTTTAACCGCGTCATCATCGCGAGCTTCATGCAATTGACGAATAATGCCGTCTACGCCGCCGTTTTCTCCCCATAGGCCGCTTTGACCGCGTCCGCCTAAAATGACGCCTTCCACATGAATCACCGCAATTTGCGGTTCCGCTTTTGCCGGCGACCATTTCCACCAGCCCGCAAGGATTACGATAGCAAGCAAAACTAGCCCCCAACGTTTCTTCGTCATATCTTTCTCCCCTTCTCAATCAGCGTTGTTCTCAACATTTCGCGTCGCGACGCCGTTTTCCTGCTGCAATGCCAAAAGCCGCCCCGAAGGGCGGCTCCATCTTATTTACCTGCGTGATAGTTTACCGCGGCTTTCACAAAATCGCGGAATAACGGATGCGGATTGGTCGGGCGGGATTTAAATTCCGGATGGAACTGGGTTGCCACAAACCAAGGATGCACATTCCGGTTCAATTCCACAATTTCCACCAATCGGCCATTGGGCAGCGTGCCGCCCAAGATCAAACCGCCTTGCGTCAATTGTTCACGATACGCATTGTTAAATTCAAAGCGATGGCGATGACGCTCATAAATCAATTCTTCTTGATAAGCCGCCTGCGTCAGGGTATTCTCCATGACCTTGCAAGGATATACGCCCAACCGCATCGTACCGCCTTTTTGTTCCACATCCACTTGATCCGGCATCAAATCAATTACCGGATATGGTGTTTCCGGCGCAAACTCCGTGCTATGAGCGCCAACAAAGCCCATCACATTGCGAGCGAACTCAATCACTGCCGTCTGCATGCCCAGACACAGGCCAAAATACGGAATTTTATTTTCCCGCGCATAACGAATGGCTTCAATCTTGCCTTCTACGCCGCGATCACCGAAGCCCCCGGGAACCAAAATACCATCCACTCCAGCGAATACTTCCGCCAAATCAGTACCTGGCTCTTCAATCTCCTCGGCATTAACCCAGCGAATGTCAATAGCGGCGGAATTAGCAATCCCTGCATGACGCAGCGCTTCGGAAACACTCATATAAGCGTCCTGCAGCGCTACATACTTGCCCACCATCGCAATCGTCACCTTTTGCGTGGGGTTCATAATTTTTTCCACCATAGCAGTCCATTCCGTCAGGTCCGCCTCGCCGGCTTGCAGCTTGAGTTTTTCCATGACGATACGGTCAAGGCCTTCTTCATGCATCATAAGAGGCACTTGATAAATGCTGGCAGCATTGCGGTTTTGAATAACGGCATTGACATCAATATCACAGAACAACGCCAGTTTATCCTTCATATCCTGAGAAATCTCATGCTCTGTACGGCAGACAATAATGTCTGGATGAATACCGATGCTGCGCAGTTCTTTCACGCTATGCTGGGTCGGCTTGGTCTTGAGTTCGCCTGCTGCCGAAATGTACGGCACCAGCGTTACGTGAATATAAAGAACATCATCACGGCCCACTTCTTTTTTCACTTGCCGGATGGCTTCCAAGAAAGGCAAGCTTTCAATATCCCCGACTGTGCCGCCGATTTCCGTAATGACCACATCCGCATTGTCCTCGCGGCCAACACGATAGATACGCTCTTTGATTTCATTGGTAATGTGCGGAATGACCTGTACCGTACTGCCCAAATAATCGCCTTTACGCTCTTTGTTGATAACCGACAAATAAACCTTGCCGGCGGTAACATTGGAGCTTTTGCTCAGATTAATATCAATAAAACGCTCATAATGGCCGAGATCCAGATCGGTTTCGCCTCCATCTTCGGTGACGAACACTTCCCCATGCTGATATGGGCTCATTGTGCCAGGGTCGATGTTGATATACGGATCGAATTTCTGAATGGTCACCTTCAAGCCGCGACTCTTCAGCAAACGCCCTAAGGATGCAGCGGTGATGCCCTTCCCCAGGGATGAGACGACCCCACCGGTAACAAAGATGAATTTGGCCATGCTGGTATCCTCCTACTCGTTCTAAAAACTGTCCTCCATTATAGCACGCACGCTGGCACTCCGCCAGCTGGAAAACCAATTTTCCTTACATTTTTTCAGGCGCATCTACGCCGAGAATGCCCAAGGCCCGACGCAGCACCTGCTGCGTCGCCGCAACCAGACCCAGACGAGCTTGCTGCACATCCGGCTCTGCGCCAATAATACGGCATTGATTATAAAAAGTATGAAACAGACTTGCCGCCTCATGCACATAGCGAGCAATGCGGTGCGGCGCCCGTTCCCGAGCCGCCTGATCGATTTCTTCGGGAAAATCTCCCAGCTTTTTAATCAGTTCAATCTCCGCTTCCTCACGCAAAGCCTGCAGCGGCAAAGCGGCAAGTTCCCCCATTACAATCCCGGCTTCTGCGGTTTGACGGAAAATGCTGGAAATCCGGGCATGTGCGTATTGCACATAATAGACGGGATTTTCATTAGACCGGGACCGCGCCAAGTCAATGTCAAAATCCAGTTGGCTGTCAATGGAGCGCATAATAAAGAAATAGCGCGCCGCATCCCGGCCAACTTCCTCCATCAACTCGTCCAACGTCACGCTTTGGCCTGTCCGCTTCGACATCTTCACCAGTTGACCATCCCGATACAAACTAACCATCTGCAAAATCAAAACTTCCAAACGCTCCGCTTCATAACCAAGGGCTGCCATGGAAGCCTTCACTCGGCAGATATAGCCGTGGTGATCAGCGCCCCAAATATTAATGATTTTATCGAAGCCTCGTTCCGCTTTATTGCGATGGTAGGCGATATCCGCCGCCAAATACGTAGGCACGCCATTGTCGCGAATAATAACCCGATCCTTATCATCGCCATAGGCAGTGGACTTCAACCACAAAGCGCCTTCTTTTTCATAAGCCTGGCCCTTTTCCTTCAAGATGGCGCAGGCCTCGTCTACAGCGCCGCTTTGATGCAGGGTGCGTTCGCTGAACCATACGTCAAAATGCACATTAAATGCCGCTAAGTGCTCCTTTAAAATCGCTAGTTTTTCCGCTAGCGCCACTTCTTTAAAGTGAGCTACCCGTTCCTCTTCACTCCAGGACAAATATTTGTCGCCGTCGCGATCAAGCAGGCCCTGGGCCGTAGTGATGATGTCTTCGCCCCGATAGCCGTTTTCCGGAAAGGCTATCTCTTGACCCAACAGTTCCAAATAGCGAGCGTTGACAGACGCCGCCAAATTGTCAATCTGGTTTCCCGCATCATTGATGTAGTATTCCGCCTGCACGTCATAGCCGGCGGCGCGCAGCACATTGACCAAAGCACTGCCGAAAGCAGCGCCCCGTCCATGTCCCACATGCAACAAGCCTGTCGGATTGGCGCTGACAAACTCCACTTGGATCTTCTCACCGTTGCCGGTTTGCGTACAGCCGTAAGAATCTCCTTGAGCCAAAATATCTGCTAACAGGTCATGCACCCATTCCGGCCGCAGATAAAAATTAATAAAACCGGGACCGGCAATCTCACAGCGCTCCAGCCAGGGACGCTGCAGATACTTTACCAGTGCCTCGGCCACTTTACGCGGATTCGTGCGCGCCGCCCGCGCGGTCTGCATGGCAAAATTCGTAGCATAATCTCCAAATTCCTTTTGCGGCGGCACCTCTAGCAGCACCTCCGGCAATGTGTCCGCCTGAAAGTCGCCAGCGGCTATAGCCGCTGCAGCCGCTTCCCGAATGGCGTTCTCTAGGCTTGTCTTAATGTCCACAAATTTGCTCCTCCCGTATCACGACAGACAATTGATTGGTACTTTGCCATTGTCCGTCAATTTCCAAATCATAAGTAATGTCCACCGCGCCGCTTGCCGGTCCAAAAAGCCAAGAATATTCCTTCGTCATAATGCCCAAGGACAATTTGCCGTACGGCGTAGCATAGCCGCTTTCCGTACGCTCGCCGCGTCGAAACTCCTGTTCCTGTTCCACATCGCCGCGCCGCACCAAAATCGTTCGGTCTTCATGTATCTTCAACAAGGTTGTCGTTTGTCCCAAGCCGTCTTCTTCCCGTTCCCGGTAGGAAATGTAATCGACCCCGTTCCGCCGATAATACGTGCCTGCAACCGTCATTTCCTGACATTGTTCCTGGTCGTATACATCTTTTTGGCGTCCTGTAATAGTAACAAAAACTCGTTTCATCGTGAGTCTCCTTTAAAACTAGGAACACGTGCATCACACCATAATAATCTATTATACTCGAAGTTCTCCTTTTTTGCCAAGCCTGCCCATAAGAAAAAACCGGCTTACGCCGGTTTTTTAATCAATTTTCAAAACACGTCTTTTAGTTTTTGGCTGGTATCTTGCATGGCTTCCACCATATGTACAATTTCTTCCATCGCCTTCGCCTGTTCGCCGGAAATCTCAGCAGATTGATGCACGCCGCCGATGACATCCTCGTTGGCCTTGCGTATTTCCGCCAAAATCTTGTTGATTGTTTCTGTCGCCTCGGCGCTGTTTTGGGCCAGTTTCTGCATTTCCTGGGCCACTACGGCAAAGCCTCGGCCCACTTCGCCCGCCCGCGCCGCTTCAATAGAAGCATTAAGGGATAATAGTTTCGTTTCGCTGGCAATGGCCCGGCTCATATCCAAAATATGGGCCGTTTCCTTCACTCGTTCCACCGCATTCTCAGCCAGACGCGACACTTTTTCCGTCGTCGCCGCCAATTCCTGGGATGAAGCGGAAATCTCCTCCACCGCCGCCGCCGCTTGCTGCGCCTGCGCCGACACCTGTCCCGACATAGTTTCAATCAGCTGAATCTGCTGCTGCTGCCGCAGCCTCGTTCCAAAAAGCGCCGCCACCACCTTGGCAATAGGCCGCGCTATAGTAAGCTCACCAGCCACGCCAAAGCTTCCTACCCGCGCACCGTCAAAAACGATAGGGTAGTTTTGGCCTTCTTTCATCTGCCCCTGCGCAGCCTGCTCAGCGGTCACAAAAAATTCATCAATTTCGCCGAGCATCATTCTCCTGGCCCCGTCATGGACCATGCCGTAGCGATTTTTAGCTGAATCGCCGATAATAGCGCCGCCTTCGCCACACACAATCGTATGACAACCAGTAGCGCTATAAACAAAATCCGTCAGTTCCTGCGCCATTTCTCGTGAAATCTCTAATTTAGCCATAGTTCCGCCCCCTGAATCTCAATTACCGATCATATAAAGACGCCAAGGCCACCGTGGAGCTCTGCATCGTTTCCACCATATTGCTGATGTCCTGCATGGCCTTAGCTTGCTCGCCGGAAATGCCGGCGGATTGATCGACCCCAGCAATTACCCGATTCAACGCGTTTTGAATATCCCCCAGAATTCCATTAATCTGCTCCGTCGCTTCGGCGCTGTTTTGCGCCAGCTTCTGCATTTCCTGAGCCACCACGGCAAAACCGCGTCCCACTTCGCCCGCCCGCGCCGCTTCGATGGATGCATTCAGCGACAATAGTTTTGTTTCCGTCGCAATGGCCCGGCTCATATCCAGAATTTTCGCCGTGTTTTTCACTTTATCCATGGATTCTCGCGACAGCTGCACCACATTTTCTGTTGTCGAAGCCAGCTCTTGGGAAGAAGCGGATATTTCCTCAATAGCAGCCACCGCCTGATGGATATCGCCGGAAACGCGCTTAGCCATGCGCTCCGCTTCACTGCGCCGAAAGGTTTCCCTCACCCGATAGCTAACAACCGTTGCCGCTACCAAGGTCAGCGGTTTCACCACATCAATCGGCCCAGTAATGCCAAAGGTACCGACGCGCTCTCCTTCTACGTCAATCAGACAGCTATAGCCTTCCTTTACATTTGAATTAGCAGCCGCCTCTTGAGCGGTCACCGCATACTCATGAGCCAACCCTTGTACGATCTTTTGCGCACCGGCATGCACCTTGCCAATGCGAGC
>NZ_JAQUZF010000005.1:0-1976 GCF_028691475.1 Anaeromusa sp. | reverse complement strand
CTGCTGCCAAACGCTTCTGCTCATTATTTAGGCGTAGCCACATATTTCTCCAGCAAAATAACCGGATGATAGGATTCTTTGGCCTTGCGCAGGCCCTCCTCGCCCATATCTTCCTCGCGATTGATGAAGGTTACTCCCTCCCAGGCTTGACGACAAAATTCCCAATTGATAGCCGCATAAAGACCGCGAATCTCGCCATTCGCTTTTTCCACATGAATAACTGCAGTATCTTCGTTAATTTTCTCGCCAAAAGAGTATGCCTCCACTTGGCCGTTAAGCAAGATGACTCCGCCTACGAACCCAAGGCGCTCCATATTCTGCAACCCATCATGAATAGCCTGACGTTCGCAGTCAATGGAATCCCCCTTTTCACAGCCCTTCTGTGCACACCAGCGATCAGTAAACGCCTCACAGGCATCCACCAATTCCGGCGTCAACGGAGCATACTCATAACCGGAATTGTTTTTCAAAAACTGATTCAAATGGTTCTTTTTGCCGTGATAACGCCGTCCCGCTAACGTCGCCAAAGCCGTCTGCTCGTAAACATAGTCAAAATTATCCCGGTCAGCTGTCAAATTAAAAAACCCGGGCTTCGCTGCTTCTACCACAGGCATCAGCGTTGCTTCGATGCCTCTGATAATAAGCGGATGTTCTGTTTCTTCACAAAAGGCCATCAGCTCTTCCAAGGCAGCCGGCATTGCCTCGTCGCGGCAAATAGGCGGCAGCACAAAGGCTTCCCCTTCCCACTCCGCGCGCAAGAATAAAGCTTCACCAGCTTCCGCCCAGCGAATGCGGCAAACATTGCGCCACATAAACAGATTCGTAAAGTTGAAATGCGCATTATCATAACGGCGCTGCTGAAAATACGATTGAAACGTTTCCTTATCGTCTAATTGGATCTCACGAAATTGTAACATTAGGATCTCTCCTTGTATCGAAACCACTTGATTCCAAAATCTACTCACAGTATACACTACGCTCCGACTCGCTGACAATAAAGACGCTTATAGACGCAACTTCCTTATAATTCAGACAACACAAGCAACACTATTTTTAAGAAAAGAACAGGAGCTGAAAGCACGATTCAAAAGCGTTCTTCCAACCCCTGTTCTCTTTGTCCCTGTGTGTAAAAGTCCGCAGCTCGTTCTTATAAAACGCCCACAGAGTGCAGAAAAATCAAACCAAGCAATACCGGCGTCACATAGCGCACGCTAAACCAATAAAAGGTAAACATGCCCCCTAACGGCAAGGCGCCGCCATTAGAAAACTCACGACGCAGTTCCTCCCAAGAGAGATGGCGCCGCACAAAAATGACAAAGCACAAACCTCCTACAGGCAGCATAACATTCGAGGAAAGATAATCGAACCAATCAAAAAAGCCCCGACCCAACCAGGTGTAACTTCCTAAAAGGCTGGCTTTATCCACAGAAAGGGTAGCCAATATGCCTATGCAAAAAATGATCAGAGCGTTCAGCGCCGCTGCTTTTTTACGATCAACGCCATATTCTTCGCTCATCCAAGCGGTAGGCACCTCTACCAACGACAGCATCGCCGTTGTGGCTGCAATAGACGCCAAGAAGAAAAAGGCTACAAGAAGCAAGTTACCAAAAGGGATTTGTGAAAAAACCAACGGAATCGTCATAAACAGCAAGCCAGGACCTGCGCCAGGCTCTAGGCCAAACGAGAATACAGTAGGAAACACCGCCAAACCAGCCAGCAACGATACCATGGTATCGGACACGGCTACCTTAGCGCCTGTACGGAACAGATTATTATCAGCCGTAAAATAACTGGCATAAGTCGTCATCGTTCCCATGCCCAAAGACAATTTAAAGAAGGCCAAGCCCATCGCCGTCAAAATCGCCGCACCGCTCAGCTTGCTAAAATCAACCTGGAAAAGAAAATCCACGCCGGCTCCAGCACCAGGCAGCGTTAGCGCCCGAAAGTCACAGATTAAAATTAAAACAAATAATAAC
>NZ_JAQUZF010000076.1:3743-12999 GCF_028691475.1 Anaeromusa sp. | reverse complement strand
AGGCCACCTTTAGTAGCATCTCCATGCGGAAATACTACAACATTCGGTATTAGCACCCCTTTCGGGATGTTGTCCCCATCTAGAAGGCAGATTGCCTACGCGTTACTCACCCGTTCGCCACTATCCAAAGCTCAACACCCAAAACACGTTTGCTTGATAAGCACTTTATGTATGCGTGGTAGCTCGTTTCACTCGCTACCGCTTGGCTTTCCCAAGCAGTATATTCTCGGTGTTAAGCTTTGGACCGTTCGACTTGCATGTGTTAAGCACGCCGCCAGCGTTCGTCCTGAGCCAGGATCAAACTCTCCGATAAAATCGAAGAACTGATGTCAGCTCTTAGTTTAAAAAAGAAATTTTTAATGACTTCCTTCACCTTGCGGTAAAGGTTGCCTCGCACATCTGGCTTGTTTGCATCGTTCAGTTTTCAAGGAGCACTTGTGTCGCTTGTTGTTCTCAGCGGCAACGTGGTTTATTATGCCACATTGCTTCTTTTTTGTCAACCGGCTTTTTCATTCGCTGCTTGCGCTGCGTCTGTTGCCGGCTGCCTGGGCGCTCCCGAAGCGACGCTGATGAGTATACCATTGCGGCGCACCCTCTGTCAACCACAATTGACAACTTTTCTTTTCACTCTGGTAATTAATGCGTAAACAGCTGATAAAGCACCAATAACACAACCCCTGGCAAGCCAAAGAACCCGGCAATTAATGCGGTGATCGGAGTAATGGCCAGCTTAAACCCTACTAGGCTTCCCGCCAAATTAAACAGCCAGAGCAAGATGCCGCCTAAAATACCATTATATAGTAGCTTCCAAAAAATGCGTACAGGCAAGGTAAAGACGCGGAACAAGATATACAGCGCCAACAACCCCACCGCAAACGCAAGAATTACACTGAAAGACATAACTGCCACCTCTCTTTTCTGCAATAAACCGCACAAGAGCGCTGTTAAAGCTCTTGTGCGGTTTTAGTCTACACGCTACATAGAACGCCGATTTTCCAGCGCTTTACCCAAGGTAACCTCATCAGCATATTCCAAATCGCCGCCTACCGGCAAGCCGTGAGCAATCCTGGTTACGGAAATACCAAGCGGCTTTAATAGCTTAGCCACATACATGGCGGTTGCTTCCCCCTCCACATCCGGATCCGTCGCCATGATTACTTCCGATACCGGTGCTGCGCCTACGCGCTGCAGAAGCTCTTTAATGCGAATATTGTCAGGACCTACCCCTTCTAAGGGAGATAATGCCCCGTGCAGCACATGGTACAGCCCGCGAAACTCTCGCGTTCGTTCCATCGCCATGACATCCCGTGGTTCTTCGACGACACAGAGAACGCTGCGGTCCCGCCCCTCGCTTTGGCAAATTGCGCAAGGATCCTGATCGGTGATGTTAAAGCAAATGCTGCAGTACGTCACCTTGGCCTTCGCTTCTAAGATCGCCTTAGCCAAGCCTTCCGCCTTGCCTTTGTCCATCTCTAATACATGATAAGCTAGACGCACAGCCGACTTAGCGCCAATTCCCGGCAAAGAACGAAATTGTTCTACTAACTTGGCCAAGGGAGCAATGTACTGCATCTTAGAGCAGTCCTGGCGGCAAATTCATGCCGGCAGTCAACTTGCCCATTTCCTGCGCCATAAGATCGTCCACCTTGGTTAAGGCTTCATTAACAGCAGCCGTCACCAAGTCTTCCAGCATCTCCACGTCTTCCGGATCTACCGCAGTAGGAGCAATTTTAATCGAAACCACTTTCTTTTCACCAGTCACGACTACCTTTACCGCTCCGCCGCCGGCGCTGACCTCAAGGGTCCGCTTCTTGAGCTCTTCTTGCATTTTAGCCATTTCCGCCTGCATCTTTTGCACTTTTTTCATCATGCCGGCCATTTGGCCCATGTTTCCGCCTCCGAACATTATACATCCTCCTTTTTTTCCTGTGGGAGCACTTTCCCAGGGAACATCTTCATCGCTTCTCTCAGAGCCGGATTTCCCCAATCCGGCTCTGTCGGCGTCGTCTTGACCGCCGCTGGCGCCGCTCCCGCAACACCCTGGACACATTGTAATTGTACCGGATGACCACAAAGTTCTGCAAATAAATTTTCTACAATCTCCCGATAATCATCCTTAGCCGTCCTTTCACAAGGAAACGCCGCTGCAAACTGCAGCATAACGACCCCTGCTTCCGCCTTTACTAACTGTCCTTGCGAAACACAGGCGTATACAGAGCGTTTCCCGCTGCTCATAAGACGCTTTAAAAATTGCTGCCATAAATCTCCGGAAATTGGCGAAGCTGCCGCAGCCACAGTGGGTTTAGCCGCCGACACAACTGCAGCCGAAGGAGTTGCTGCTGGAGGAGTCGCTCTCGTCACCTTATCCACAGCAGGCGCTGCCGATCTTCTTACCGGCTCTGGCTGCGCCTCAAAGCGCCTGACCGGCGCAGAAGGTTCCGGAGCCGTTCTCAGCGGCGAAGCAGCCCCCCCCTGCGCTAGAGCCGTTTCTAAAGCCTGCACCCGTTGCGCCAAGCCGTCCCAATCGCCGTTCTCCGCCTCGCCTCGGCATAATGCTAACAACGCCATTTCCAGCGGAATCCGAGCATCTACGGCCCAGCGAGCCTCTTGAATCGCCTCACCCAGCCGACGCACTGCCTGCATGATCGCACTTTGGGGCAATTGTTTCGCATGCTCTGCCAGCTTTTCTCGCATGCTGCCACTGCAGTCCTGCCATTTTTCCATACCAGGCGCCGCCTGATACAGCATGACATCACGCAAATAGCCAGCCCATTCCACTGCCATTTGTTTGGCTTCCCGCCCCATAGACAGCATTTCTTCCAAGCCTTCCAGCAATGCCGCCGCGTCTTTTTTCCCCAGACGCTCCGTCATGCTCCAGACCCATTCGTGTCCTACCAATCCTAACAGATTACGCACTAACGCTTCGGAAACATGTCCGTCCGCCGCCATCGAGGCGCATTGATCCAGCAAGCTTAGCGCATCCCGCATCCCGCCATCGGCCTGGGCTGCGATAAGCCGCAAGGCATCTTCTTCGACATTCATGCCTCCTGCAGCGGCTACCTCCTGCAGACGCACCAACAAGTCTCCCTGGGTAATCCGCCGAAAATCATAGCGCTGACAACGCGAATGAATTGTCGCCGGAATCTTATGAGGCTCTGTTGTCGCTAGGATAAAAACCACATGGCTTGGCGGCTCTTCCAAGGTCTTCAAAAGCGCATTAAAGGCTTCTGTGGTCAACATATGCACTTCATCAATAATGTAGACTTTATATTTTCCTTCTACCGGTGCAAATTTCACAGTTTCCCGCAAATCGCGGATTTCGTCAATACCACGATTGGAGGCCGCATCCACTTCCACTACGTCCATGGAAGAACCGTCGGTAATCCCTACGCAGGAAGAGCAGGTATTGCACGGATGCAGCGTCGGTCCCTGTACGCAGTTTAGCGCCTTGGCAAAAATCTTCGCCGTACTGGTCTTGCCAGTCCCGCGGGGGCCTGCAAAAAGATAGGCATGCGCAATCTTATCAGAGCGTATGGCATTTTCCAGGGTAACACGAATATGCTCCTGTCCTACCAGGCTGTCAAAATCTTGCGGACGCCAGCGGCGGTACAACGCAATATAGGCCATAGCGGTTCCTCCTTTCACTACATATAGCGAAAAAAGCAACCACATTGGGTTGCTTTCGATTACTTGAAATTGTTTTGTTTACAAGGTCGGACCACGGCAGTCACCAGGCGCTCCTGCGGCACATAAGAGGGCCCACTTACCGTTGCTTCCTTCCGGACCTGGCGGGGTTCATGAGTTCCTATTGCGCAGGACCCAATGGCTACCGTGGTCCGGCCCTGGAAACATCCACAGCCACATATTATAAAATTTCTTCCGCAAAAAAATGGCGGAGAGAGAGGGATTCGAACCCTCGGTAGAGTTTCCCCTACACACGCTTTCCAGGCGTGCTCCTTCAACCACTCGGACATCTCTCCAAGCTCTACACTTGTAGTATTATAACGAATAAAAGCATAAAAAGCAACACCCTATACTATATCTTTCTAAACGAAAACAAAAAAGTCTTCGCACAGCAAATCCATCATGCTATGCGAAAACTTTGGAGGAGAGTATATACATTGCTTTTTTATTGTAAGCGATCAGAGAATAAAATCCAATATAAGTAACTTTTCTAAGTACAAAGAACTAAAACAACATCTTATACAAGAAATGAAGGCACGGTAGCTTCCGCATTTTGACGATAACGATATAAGGGACGACCAATCGAGCCGTAATGAATCTCAAACAGCAACAATTCCATCTGCTGCAGGTATTTTAAGTATTTACGAATAGAAACCTGCGAAATCCCTACCAGCTTTGCCATTTCTTCTGCCGTAAACTCACCATCTACTTGGCAAATAGCCTCCCAAATGCGTTTCATCGTGTTGCGATCAAGGCCTTTAGGCAATTCGCCGCCCTCTTCCGTCACCCGGCTGCCCCGCTGCAAAAGTCGGTCCAATTCCCCTTGATTGACAGGGACTTCCCGCCGCAGCCACTCCTGACGTTTTTTGAAATCCAGCAAGGCCGTCTGAAAGCGCAGAAATTGAAACGGTTTAATCAGATAATCAATAGCCCCCTGCCGCAGCGCTTCTTGAATGCTGCGCTGTTCTCTCGCGGCAGTCACCAAAATAACATCCACGCCATGCCCTTCGCGCCGCACCTTGTGCAGCAGTTCTAAGCCATTCATGCCTGGCATGAACACATCCAACAAGACTAAGTCCACCTTGTTTTCACGCAAAAAGTGCAGCGCTTCTTCCCCATCCCGGCAGATTCCGGCCAATTGAAAGCCTTCAATCCGCTCCAGATAGCACCGGTTCAACTCTGAAACCATCGGGTCATCTTCCACAATTAAAACTCGAATCATCGTCCTCACTCGCTTTCTTTAGTCTCTGAGCTCAACTATTATCGTATTGCCATTCCGGTCGCGACGGAATGAAAACGGAAAAGACAGTTCCCCCTTGCGACGCCGGAGAAAATTGAATGGTCCCCTCCAACCGCGCCAGGCTTCGCTGTACCAGCGCCAAGCCAAAACCGCGATCCGCCGCCTTTGTGGAAACGCCTTGCACAAATAACGTCTCTTGAATTTCTTTCGGAATCCCAGGACCGCTGTCTTCGATTTCCATATATAAACCGCTGGCATCCGTACTTAAAGCCAGCATGACTTCCTTACGCGCAGAATGCTTGACCGCATCAAGCGCATTTTCAATCAAATTCCCTAAAATCGTCACTAACTCGTGCGCCGTATCTTCGTCAAAACAAACATCCACTTCCGTATCTTCATGCAAGCACATTTCAATATCCCGCTCCCGGGCCAAACTAAGCTTGCTCAAAACAAACCCAGCCAACACGGAATCTCGTATGCGCCGATCCACATAGGAGACCTCTTCTTGCGAATCCGAGGCAATGCGACTAATATACGCTCGCAGCTGCTCATAATGTCGCATTTGCACCAACCCCAGAATGACATGAAGCTGATTCATAAATTCGTGCCCCCGCGAACGCAACGCATCGACATAGGCTTGCACGCCTGTCAATTCCTCCGCCAAGCGTTTTAACTCCGTTTTATCACGGAAAGTAGCCACGGCTCCCACTACGCGCCCCTCCACCCAAAGGGGCACACGGCTGGCTACAATAGGAATGCCGTAAAGCTCCTGTTCCCTATCCAAGTCTGCTTTACCCGCTTCCATAACTACTTGCAGGCCGGAACCGGGCATGCAGGACTCCACTTCCCTGCCAATCGGATCGCCCGTCCAGCCAGCCCGCCGCAGCAAACGCCTAGCTTCACTATTAATGACAGTAATCCTCCCGTCCGCATCCACGGCAATAACGCCCTCGCGCACCGACTGCAGCATGACATTGCGTTCTTCCAACAGCTTCGCAATAGCCCACGGCTCCAGCCCAAAGAGTATCTCTTTAATATTACGGGCCAACAGCCACGCTGCAGTAATGCCAATTACCAGACCCAATGCGGAAGCTACAACTAAAACCTTCAAAGCCTCTCTCACTGATTCCTGCACATGCGTAAGCAAGATGCCCACGAGAACCGAGCCGACTTGCCGCCCCTCCTCATCATATACCGGAGTGAAGGCGCGCAAGGAATATCCCAGCGTACCTTCCGCCTCCGAAATATACTCATAACCAGAAAGAGCATCCCCCTCGTCGCCGCCAGTCAAGCGCTGACCAACCAATTTCGGATTGGGATGCGAGTATCGAATTCCGGCCATATCGGTGACAACAATAAAGCGGACTTGCGCCGCTTCCAGCATATCCTGAGCGTAGACTTGAATGTCCTTAGGGTCCCGTTTGCCTGTCAGCCCTTCCCGCACAACCGAGTCTTTCGCCACCATGCGAGCCGCGCTCATAGCTTGGGAGCCAATCGAGTTTTTAATATCTGTATTAATGCTGCGCGAAATCAACAGCATAGTCACCATAATAACAGCAGCTACGACACAAAACACCAAACCAACAATCTTGGCTTGCAAAGGCACCCGCCTGTCCAGCTCCATTTCATTCCTCCAAAAATTCATTCTCTTTTCAAATTGTAACGTATCCCTCGCCTCCATGCAAGAAACCTTGCAGGAAGATGCCGGAATAAAATCACTTTTCGCACACCCTTCTAAGTTAATTCATGAACAAGACCTATTACAAGCAGGAAATAAGCATTGCACAGATAATTATAAAAATTAAAAGATGTATTCTTTTTTCTATCGTTCTTCTGTCAAATAGGAAGGGGGCTCGGGAATGAGGACATTCCGTTTTGACGTAATTATTATCGGTGCTGGACCCGCTGGCAGCGCTTGTGCGCACACCTTGGCCAAAGGAGGCAAAAAAGCACTCCTTGTAGAGCGCGGCCTGCCTACAGGCAGCAAAAACCTCTCCGGCGGACGCTTATATTCTTACGCTTTGGAACTGCTGGAACCAGGTTTGACTGCTAAAGCGCCGCTGGAACGCTCCATCGTACGCGAGCAAATTATGATGCTGGACCAAGATCGCGGCTTTTGTTTGGATTTTTTCGAACCAGCTCTTCATTCGGATATCCCCCACTCCTGCAGCGTATTACGCACTCCTTTTGACGAATGGCTCGCAGCCTACGCGGAAGAGCAGGGCGGCGCCACTTTGGTCGACGGCATCAAAATCGACGAGATTCTATGGCAAGACGGCCGCGTCACCGGCGTACGTTCCGGAGACGATACCGTTGAAGCGGACACTGTCGTAATTGCCGAAGGCGTTTTAGGGCAACTAGCGGAAACGGCCGGACTTCGTCCTAAACTCCCGGCGCAACAGGTAGGCGTCGGCATCAAAGAAGTTATTTCTCTGCCCGCCAACGTCATTGAAGAACGTTTCCAGGTTGCCTCCGGCCAAGGGGCCGCCCGGGTCATTGCCGGCGGCACGGCGGGCATTCCCGGCGGCGGTTTTCTCTATACCAATAAAGAATCGCTTTCTCTCGGTCTAGTTTTTCATCCCGAAGAAGCGGCCAAACAAAATCGACCGTTAGCCGAATTATTCCAAGAATTCAAGATGCATCCCGCCATTTATCCCTTGTTGGCTGGCGGAGCCACCGTTGAATACGGCGCTCACCTCGTTCCTGAAGCAGGCTGGCGCGGCATGCCCCCTTCGCTGCATCGGCCCGGACTCTTGCTGGTCGGCGACGCTGCCGGCTTTGTGATCAATACCGGCACGATCATTCGCGGCATGGACTTAGCCATTGTCAGCGGCATAGCAGCCGCCCGGGCCATTCTCGCCAGCGAGTCGCCGCAAGCGCTAGGCTCTCAATATCTGGCCGAACTGCAACAGTGCGGCCTGCTTCCCACCATGAAAATCTTGGCTGGCTGGCCTGAATTATTGGGAAATCCACGCATGGTCAGCACCTATCCGGCCATGGCCAACGCCATGCTGCATACGATGTTCCATGTTGACGGCGCTGTGCCTCCCTCCATGCCCAAAGCGATGAAGGAAGTTTTACAAGCGCACATAAGCCTGGGAACACTGCTCAAGGATCTTTGGAAGGGGGTTCGCGCCTTATGAGCATTCAAAAAGAAGATATTGATCATCTATTAAATCTAGATAAGATTAAAGCCGATGAAAAGAACGCTCACATCGTCATTGATCCAGAACAATGCGCCGCTTGCCAAGCTAAGCCCTGTCTTATCGTCTGCCCGGCACTGCTGTACACCTTAGATGAAACAGGCACCTTGAATTTCGACTACGCTGGCTGCCTGGAATGCGGTACTTGCCGCACTATATGCCCTCATCTAAAAAAATGGGAATATCCTAGGCATACCTTCGGCATTTACTATCGACAAGGATAACGGGACATGAAATTTGAACAGGAGTAGATGGAGTAAAGGGAGGGTTCGACGAGGTTAGGATTGAACAAGAGTCACGGGAGAACCGGAGGGCTCGCAGGAGGATTACGAAATAAAAGAAAAAAGATTGCAGCAACTTAAATAAAAGCTGCCACAACCTTTTCTACTTTTCAGGAGCCACTGATTTAATGAACACTCCGATAAAACAAGAAATTTTTTCGTCAAACGAGGAAGAAAACGCAGGAATAGTGAAGCTATTCCGAGGCTTTCTGACAATGTCTGACGGAAAAAGAGCTGTTTTAGCGCGAGATGCGAATAAATCAATGGCTCCTGTTTTATTGACAGTGCCGGTAACGATCGCCGCACTCAGCGCGTTTCGCACCGTTGAAGTTCTCCACGTTGCTCAAGTAGCCGGTAATACGTCGCACTCGGGAAATCGGCGCTCGTTCCACCGCTTCAATCACTACGTCTTGTCCCTCCACTTGCAAGGAAAGAGAAGCAAGCTCCTTATCTTGACTGCGCCACTGCTCAATTTCACTGCGCACATACAATTCGATTTCTTCGTCACTCAGGCATGCCGCCGCTTCTACTTGCACATCTTCCACGCATAGGCTTTTCATCTTCGCCACCCCATCCATATGTAGTACTAACAATATAATTATACACAAGATATAGTTATTTTTCCAGGCTTAATTAAAAAAAGAACCTCCTATTGTAGGACTTCAATACCTACAATAGGAGGTTTGCTTCTTCCTCTATATTTCTTTAGTCCAAAAATTTAGCTGCCGGTACATAGGGCAGGCCCAAGCCTTCGGCAACTCCTTGGTAAGTTACGTTGCCATCCACCACATTCAAGCCGTTAGCCAACCCAGCATTGTCCTTCAAAGCCTGTTTCCAGCCTTTGTTAG
>NZ_JAQUZF010000076.1:0-3643 GCF_028691475.1 Anaeromusa sp. | reverse complement strand
GCTGCCGGTACATAGGGCAGGCCCAAGCCTTCGGCAACTCCTTGGTAAGTTACGTTGCCATCCACCACATTCAAGCCGTTAGCCAACCCAGCATTGTCCTTCAAAGCCTGTTTCCAGCCTTTGTTAGCAATCTGCAGCGCATACTCTAAGGTCACATTTGTCAAAGCCAAGGTGGAAGTTCTAGCCACTGCCCCAGGCATATTAGCTACTGCATAATGCACAACACCATATTTTTCATAGGTAGGTTCGCTATGCGTCGTAATACGGTCAATAGTCGCCACCGAGCCTCCTTGGTCAATCGCTACATCGACAATCACGGAACCAGGCTCCATGGATTTTACCATTTCCTCGGTTACCAGCTTCGGCGCTTTAGCTCCTGGCAACAATACAGCGCCCACCAGCAAGTCCGCTTGCTTCACCCATTTAGCCAAGTTGAAACTGTTAGACATAACGGTCTGCACGCGACCGCCAAAAATATCATCCAAATAAGCAAGACGTTCCGCCGAACGATCCAACACAGTAACACGAGCGCCCATGCCTACGGCTATTTTGGCAGCATTGGTACCAACGATGCCGCCGCCGACAATGACGACTTGTCCTACTTCTACCCCTGGAACGCCGCCCAAAAGAATTCCTTTGCCGCCACAAGGCTTTTCCAGGAATTGAGCGCCAATCTGCACCGCCATACGTCCAGCTACTTCGCTCATCGGCGCCAATAACGGCAAACCGCCATGGCTCCCCAAAATAGTCTCGTAAGCAATGCCCACTACTTTCTTTTTGAGCAGCGCTTCCGTCAAAGCCGGTTCCGGCGCCAAATGCAAGTACGTATATAAAATTTGCCCTTCATGGAACAAATCATATTCTGCCGGCAAGGGCTCTTTGACTTTTATAATCATTTCTGCACTATCAAACAATTCTTTACGGTCCGCCATAATAACGCCGCCTGCTTTTTGATACGCCTCGTCGCTAAAGCCGCTGCCCAAACCCGCTCCTTTTTCCACCAGCACTTTGTGCCCGGCTTGCACCAACGCATCTACGCCGGCAGGCGTCAAGCCCACCCGGTTTTCATTATTCTTAATTTCCTTCGCCACTGCAACAATCATCGTAATCCCTCTAATTGCAAATTACGGTTTGTACCGCTGCTTTTTATATAGCAATAACCATGCCAAGTCTAGTAAGGCTATTTTACTGAACCTTTTTCTGCCATTGGAAACTTTTCATACCAATCATTGGCAACAAAAGCTTCCGTTTGGAAACTTTTGTTGCAGGAAATTAATAAAACTTGTGTAATACACTGGTAAAGAAAGTTTAGTTCATATCCTATACCCTCTTGAAAGGAAGTTTCTATTATGCGTTTTCGCCTGCCCAATGTCGACCGCGTCGGCTTAGTCATGGATATCTCTCGCATTCTTGCGGAACGACATATCAACATTCTTTCCATGGAAGTCGATCTACGTGTCATTTTCCTGGAAGTTCAGCCTCTATCCCACCATGCCGCGCGGGAACTAGCCGAATGTCTTTTGACCGTTCCCGGCATTCTTGATGTCGAAATGATCGACCTAATGCCTCACCAAGAACGTTCGCAGCAAATCCAGGCCATGCTGACCTCCGTGCAAGACGGCATTATCGCCGTTGACCGTTACGGACGCATTACCCAATGCAATCCAGCTGCGGAAAAGCTGCTCCACTGTCCTGCCGAAGAAATTCTAGGCAAGTGTCTGGAAGATATTTTTCCGCCATCCTCCCCGCTGCGCCGCACGCTGGAAAGCGGCAAGAGTTATCACAATGAAGAATTGTTTTTTGAAAAAGTTGCTGGCCATTGTCTTGCTACCAGCACCCCTCTTTTAGATGCCGCCGGGTTTGTCAGCGGCGCCATGGTTGTACTGCGGGACATTCGGGATGTCCAAGAGCTTGTTCATCGCTTGACAGGGCCCTCGCCCTTCACCTTCGCAGAGATCATTTTCACCAGCACCGCCATGCAGGAAGTAGTCTCCCAAGCCCAAACCTACGCCCGCAGTGATTCTACCGTTTTAATCCGCGGCGAAACCGGCACCGGCAAGGAGCTAATCGCCCGCGCCCTTCATGCTGCATCGCCGCGCAACGCCAAAGCCTTCCTGCCGGTCAACTGCGCAGCCATTCCTGATGCGCTCTTGGAAAGCGAGCTCTTCGGCTATGAAGAAGGCTCTTTCACCGGCGCCGTCAAAGGAGGCAAAGCAGGACTTTTTGAACTAGCCCAGGGAGGCACTCTGTTTTTGGATGAAATCGGCGAAGTTTCTTCCCATCTGCAAGCTAAGCTGCTGCGCGTACTGCAGGAACGAAAAGTTCGCCGCTTAGGCAGCAATCGGGAGCAACCCATCAATGTTCGCATCCTCGCCGCTACCAATCGTCCCCTGGAAACTTTGATGGCCCAAGGAACCTTCCGCGAGGATCTGTACTATCGTTTAAATGTCATTCCTCTATTTCTCCCGCCTCTGCGCGAACGCTTAGAAGACATTGATCCCCTTAGCCGCTTCTTTTTACACCGTTTTGCCGCTAAACTCCAAAAAAGCGTACAAGAAATCAGCAGCACCGCCTTGGAAAAGCTCAAACACTATCATTGGCCCGGTAATATCCGCGAATTGGAAAATATCATGGAGCGCGCTTGCAACATCGTCAACGGGCCAGTTCTCTTAAGCGAACATATCTTTTTGCCCGCTGCCACGATTCCCAGTAATATCCAGACAGCTCCTGCAAAAAAAACACAGTCTTTGGCCGCCTCCATGCAAGAAGTAGAAAAAAAACTTCTGGCTGAGGCAATGGGCGAATATCGCAGCGCCCGTCAGCTAGGCCTCGCTTTAGGATTGTCCCATACTGCCATTCTTAAAAAGCTCCGTAAATACGGCCTCTCCGTACCAGGTAGTTCTCATTGAAAGGAAAAACTCAGCACTTTACAAAGAACAGCCTTTGATGGAATGACTTATGCGCAAGCGCTAGCTGCCCGCTAATCAGAAAGTCCCGGATCTGGCCATAAGCCACCCCGGGACTTTCTGTCGCTATTAATACCCGCAATTCACGGTCCAGGTTCCCGGATTTTCCGGATCGTATGGTTCTGCAAGCTGTTTGGTCGCATCAATCAAAGCATCTTCCATCGTCGCAAACCATTCATTAGGGCTGACATACGGATAAGCTGCGCCAGCTGGCTGATAAAAATGGCTTGTGCGATGCCCGAGCCTGCCGTCTCCTGCTTCGACAACTTTGATACCGATGCACTGGCCGCCGATAAACACGCCCCATTCGCCAACTACCCGGCACATGGATTCAATCTTGCCCTCACTGGATAAAGCGATTGCATCTTCCCATTTCATATTGCCTCGTCCTCCTTGTGTAGACTTTATTCAAGGATAGCTTTCTGTTTATTTCGTCTTTTAAATGTCACTTTCCTGCTTCCAGCATCGCTTTATTGAAAAAATCATCGTCTTATCATCTTTTCATAGGCAAAGCAGAATGAAAGTGATATGATAGAAAAAAAGAAAGGAGCGGATTTCGTGTTGCGGTCCTTTTGCATTCTTTTGTATCGCATTATTGCCTTAATCGGCTCCGGCCTGATTATTGGCGGCAACGAATTGATTTTGGTCCTGGATGAGCTTTTGGTGCGTCTAGCGAC
>NZ_JAQUZF010000075.1:6319-13191 GCF_028691475.1 Anaeromusa sp. | reverse complement strand
ACAAAGCACTGTTAGCTTTCAGACGCTGAACATGCCGCAGGCGCAAAGCCAAGGCCACGGCTCCCGCCGCCAAGCCAACGATAAAACCGACCCAATAGCCAAAGGGACCCCACGAAGTATTTGACAATACCATGCCTACAGGCAAAGCCAATCCCCAATAAGAAACCAAGGCCACCATAAATGGTACGATCACTTCTTTATAGCCCCGCAAAATCCCCTGTATCGGCGCCGCCACCGCATCGGAAAGCTGAAAAAACGCCGCATACAACAAAAACTCGCGCGTCAACTGCAGTACGCTTTCATCTTTCGTGTACAATGCCGCCACCTGCTCGTTGCCGGCCCACAGGCCCAAAGCGCAAAACAAGGCCGCCACCAGAGCCACGGCAACGCCTAACACGGCGTACTGCCTAGCATCACGCCAGCGCCCCGCACCTACCTCAAAACCAACCACAATGGTCAGGGCCATGCTCATACTGAGCGGCAACATATAAACCAAGCCGGCAAAATTAATGGCCGCCTGATGCGCGGCAATGGTCAACGTACCAAAAGCCGCCATAAATACCGCGACAACGCCAAAAATACTTGTCTCGCAAAAAATCGCCGTTCCCAAAGGCAGCCCTAGACGCAGCTGCTCTTTCCACATAGCCGGCGACGGCGCTTGCCATTTGTCAAAAATCCCGTACCGGCAAAAAGGAGGCAGCCGGTGCACTACCCAAAATGCCGCCAGCAAAATAAGCCAATACGTTACTGCCGAGGCATAACCGGCCCCTACGCCTCCCAGCTTGGGAAAACCGAAATGACCAAAAATCAAGGCATAGTTCAACGCGATATTGATCGGCAAAGCTCCCAGGGTCACCAGCATGGTAATCCGCGTATAGCCCAAAGCATCGATAAAACATCGCAACACGGACCCTGCAAACAACGGCGCCATGCCTAATGAAATCGCCCCTAAAAACGCAAAGGCGATCCGTTGCACCTCTGCTTCTAAACCCATAGCCTGCAACGCCGCAGGCAGGACAAGCCAGCCCGCCGCCGTTGTCACCACTGCCAGCATCCCGGCTAGATATAAGCCCTGCACAACCACCGCCGCCATATCTTGGGGACGCCTGGCGCCATGCAGCTGCGCCACCATCGGCATAACCGCCAGCAAAACACCCGTTAGACCGGTATAGACAGGGAGCCATAAATTGCTGCCAATGGCTACGCCAGCCAAATCCTGCCGGCTGGCATGGCCGGACATGGTTGTGTCAAAGAAATTCATCGCACTCAAGGAAATCTGGGTAATCAGCACCGGCAGCATTACCGACAGCAATTGCCGCAGTTTTTGCTTCCAGGTAAAGGTTTGTTTCATCCTTTTTTCTTTTTCCTCGCCTTGTACTCTTCATAGCGGCGTTTTCCTTCGCCAAAGGCCTCCTCTTCTTCGGGCGTCTCCAAAATCAGCTCCGGCACCATATTAGGCCGAGCCTTCTTGTCCAAGGAAACCATTGTAAAGTAAGCGGAGAGCGCCTTCTTGCGGCCCTCGCACTCCAAGTCCTCCACTTCCACGTTGACCGCTACTTCCATAGAAGATTTGCCGGCAAAAACCACTTGCGCCGTACAAATCACCAAATCGCCAATAAAAATCGGCAGATGAAACTCCAACTCGTCCACGCGGGCCGTCACCACATTAGAACGGGCATAACGCCTGGCCGCGGCATACGCCGTGGAATCCATCAATTTCATAATCTCGCCGCCGTGAATATTACCCGCAACATTAGCCTGACTAGGCATCATTACTTCACTGATCACTAACTGCGATTCACTGGATGTTTTCTTGCTGCTCATAAACTGCCTCCTCTAAGTCCCTCATTTTTCACGGGCGGCCTTATGCTGCTGAATTTTCTCCTCCGCCGCCTGCTGCGCTTCTTCCAAGGTCGCATAGGTCACTTGGCCGCTGGCTTTCCAATAAGAATAATACTCCCAACCGCCGCGTTCCTTAATTTCAACCGTAAACCGTCCTTCTTCATGCCGCTCCAGGATGACGCTATAGCCCGCTTCCTCACCAACCCACTCCCGTTTGATAATGCCCCAATCAACGGTCTCTTGATAACGGTAATCCATAGTTGCCGCCTCCTTTTTTTTGCATTAACCCCAAAGAACGCTTGTCATATATTTCGCCGCGCGCCTGTAAATGCCTTCAATACGGTCCGTATTTAACGCGAGCTTTACAAGACCACGGAGCTCATTTCTCAGCTTCTGGTCCTACTAACGCCGCCGCTACTTTGCGCAGTTCCACCTCACCGCCTCGCCCTTCCAGCACCAATACGCGCCCTTCGCGAGATAGTACAAGACGATTCGCTCCCAAGACAGCGGCCGCTCGCTGCAACGCCGCCTTTTCTTGCAGCCGTTCCGGCCGCCACTGTGTCACTGCCACTTCTTGCGGCGTATCCTGACGGTATACATGACGCCATATTGTTTTCTGCCCGTCATGCCAAACTACATCCGCCGCCTCCCCAGGCAATACCAATGGCTCCGTCCGTTCTTCAGGCAGCCTTACAGTCCGCATGGCATACAGTTTAACGCGGTTTGACGCTTGTTCCGACTGTTCCGACCAAGCAACTACGGCTCCGCTGCTTTCGTTGCCCGCTTCCTCAGCAACCGCTGCAGCCGCCGCTAAAATCGGCATTGCCGGCATTACAGCCGCTTCTTCTCTTGCTTGGAGGATCAATGGCTGCACAGGCTCCGCTTTGCGTTCCACCGCCACAGCAGCGCTGCGCAGCGGCGCCACCGCTACCTCTGTTGTCTGCGGCGTTTCTTTCGGCGCAACCGCCACAGGAGAAGGCGAGGAAGGAAACAGCTGTAAGGCCAGCAGTACCGATGCCGCCAGGCCCAGCGCACCGGCATACAGCCAGCTCCGCTTCCTTTGCGGTGACAAGCCGGACTTCTCCGGTACAGGAGCTTCCTGCAGCAAAGCTTGCGCTTCCAAAAGCTCCAAGGTTTCCTGCAACAACTGCGGCGGCGGTTCTACGCTTTGCCTCACCCAGCACGCCGTCTCCAGCAAATCGTCTAATTCTTCTGCTTCCTGTTGCTCCGTTTTTTCAGCATTCAGTCGATCCAACGCCGCAGACAAGGCTTCTTGCTGTTTCTTATTTTCTTCTTCTAGGTGCCGGCTCATTTCCTCACCTCCTCTGATTCTAAAAATCCTCGCACCGCCAAACGCTTCCGCACCTGCTCCAGTGCCCGCAACTGCAGCATCTTAACGGCCCCTTCGGACTTGCCCAGCGCCGCCGCCGTGTCCTTGACCGAAAAACCTGCCAGCAATCGCCACTCCAGGGTCTGTCGCTGTTCTAACGGCAGCTCGCCCATCACTTCTTGCAAAACGATTTGCCGCTCTTGTCGCAAAGTCCAAGCTTCCGGCCCCTCTTCAACCGGCAGCTGCTGCTTGCATTCTTCCAACTCTACCAATACCGGCTTGCGGCCGTTCTTGCGCCAATGGTCCACCACCAAATTGCCTGCAATTCGATACAAAAAGCTTTTGAACGAAGCTCCATTCTGCCGATATTGCGGCAAAGCGCGTACAAGGCGCAGCCAGGTTTCCTGCGACAACTCCTTGGCTTCCTCCCTATCGCCCACCTTGTAGGCCAAAAAACGGTATAAAGGCTGCCAGTGCAGCGCCACTAAGGCGTTCACCGCCTCACGGTCTCCTGCCTGGGCCTTATCAATCAAATCCGCTTCTTCCTGCACTAGCTCACCTCCTTCTACGTATAGCAAAAGAGCTGTCCAAGCAGATATGCGGACAGCCCCTATTTCACTCTTACCTATTTGCGCTCTAGAAAATCAGGAGAATAAATTAGTGGTTCCCAATACAAGTTATCACGCCGTCGCGGTATTCCGGCACCACTGGAACTGCATCAATTTCAAAGCAGCGGCGGACATCCTCCATGCGGTTAAGATCCTGCAGACGCTGACCGTTGCGGCTGACAACCGCCGTTTCCAAAAGACAAGCTTCCGCGCCCGCGTATAGCATCATCGCCGCTCGAGCCGCATCAGTCAGCTCCGCTTCCGGCTGCAGTTGGGCTAGACGCTGCAACAGCAGTCCGGCGCACAAGGAATCCTCTAAAGAAAACAAACCATCCGTACCGGCGCAAACTACAAGCACATCCTTGCCGGCTTGCGCAGCCTCTTCACAAACCGCCGAGGCGTTTAAAAAAGAGCCGATCAACGTCCGATACGCGCCGTCTGTCGCCTTGATAGCTACTGTGCCGTTGCTTGTTGTAGCTACGACAACACGTCCGTCCACAACTTCCGCTGCATAATCGAAGGGAGAATTCCCCAGCTCACAGCCTTCCAAACGCAACGACTGCCGCTCGCCAGCTAAAAGAACAGGCTCATCCTGCTCCTGCGCCGCCTGCCGGGCGTCTTCCAAGGAAAGCACCGGAATGATCGCTTTACAGCCATTTTTCATTCCTGTAGTCATACAAGTCGTCGCCCGGAAAATATCCAGCACAATACAGAGCGTCTCCTGCAAATCCATGCCCTGTACTTCCGCGGGCCGAAAACACACATCCAGTTTCATCCTAGTTCCTCCGCCAGTTTCCTCTTTTAAGGTTCTCAAGAGTTCCTTAGTTTGCGCCGCAGCACTTTTTATATTTCTTACCGCTGCCGCACGGACATAATTCATTTCGTCCAATTTTATCGGCATTCACTACAGGCTGTTTCTTCTTAACCAGATCTAAGTGACGATCTTCAACACCCTGAAGACGCAGTTCCTGCGGCGCATGGCCTTTCAGCACCCACAACGGCGTTTCGTTATGCAGGGAAATCAGCGCCTTCGTAAGACCCTGTACGACTTCCATATTGGGGAATTCCAACGCTTCACCCAATTCCTGCAATAACAAGGACACATCTTTGTCGTTGCGAATCATTTCTACGCTATATGCGGCCAATTCTCGGGCCACCTGCCGATCCAACTCCCAATTGCTCTGAAATACTTCCAACAGCTCTTGGAAGGCCGGATACTCTTCCACAAAGTCCGCTTTTCCCGCCGCATACAATTGCTCATACGAAAACGCCGCAAAAGGCAAGGAACTGCGCAATTCCTGCTCTTCTCGAACAGCCTCCACGTCATCAACGCGCCAATCCCACCAAAGCCCTTCGCCACAAGCAATATCGCCGTCACTATATAAACGGTACCAGGATAGCACTCCTAAGATTTCTTCTTCCACTACTTCTTTGCCTGTAAGAGTCTCTAAAAACGCCTTAATTTCTTCTGTCGACAATACACCGTAGTAATGGAGCAAACCGGTCGTCAAACGAGTCCACTGCTCATTGCGGGCGGCAACCTGTCCCAAGCCTTCCTGATCAAAACGTTCAAACAGCGCTGCAAGCTCTTGCGGCAAAAACACCGTTTTCCCCGCAGGGAATGTGCCTCGAAATACCCAGCCAACCGTTTCCAGTTCCCGCCAAAGATGATTCTCTTCCTCGCCGACAAAACGCAGTCCGCCATCAGCAATCGTCTTCTTCAGCCATTGATATTGCACCAAGTCCAACAGTTGAAACAGCGCGGGCGCCCGCAGCAGCAAAGCCTCCGCCAATACTGGCACCAGTTCCTGCTTTTTCAGCGAGCTGACACCTGCAAGACCCATATTCTGACGAAGCAGCGTAAGCTCCGGCATAGTGCTGGCTGACAGCGCTTCGACCAGCCCCGGTCTGTCGCTATAGGTATGACGCCAACGTTTTTCTTCCTGTTTGGCCGCTTCTTGCTCCGCCTTTTTAGCCTCTTCCTCTTGCAAGCTCAAATGCGCTTCGCTTTCCTTTGCTGTTTCTTTCATTATGCTCCTTCTTTCCTTTCTAATTATGCGATTTATTACGCGGCAGACTTCTTGTCTTACAAGGGTCTGTTCTTTTTATAAGCATAGATGATTTCCCGATTCTTGTCTACTCTTGAAGGCTCCCTCTTGCAAATCTCCACGTACAGCGTCATGTAAAAAGCCTGACGGATATAAAAAAAATACAGCAAGCCTTTTTTCATAAGCTTGCTGTATACCCCTGTTGTTTATTTAACAACACGCCTTAGCTGAAGCTTGTACATACAAGTGTACAATCCCCCATTTTCTAAGCGTAGCTATCTGAGAATCCGACAAACACACGCCTTTATCCAACAAGATCATTCCCTGTGAAGAAACAACTTCTTTCGCCAGCACCATACCGCTTTCTACTTCAGCCACCGTGATCTTTTTCATGTTCCCTCTCCTTTCTCACAAAAATCAGCCGCACCGCCCAAAACAAAAAACTGCTTCAACCAAGGTTGTTGCAGTTTACGTACGCTTCACAAAAAGCAGCAACCTGGCAATCCTAGGCTTCCCAGCCCTTAGACCCACGGCTTTGCGTCCTTGCTTTTCAGCAAGTTTGCCAAATTTGTAATTTTTTAGTATTTACACTTTCATTTTACACAATTTTTTTATATATTACAAGTTTTCTTAGTACTTTAATCCCTGATTTTTACATATTAAAAATACGACCATAGTCTTATAGCGTTAGTAAAAACGCCGCCTGAAAACCTTATACAATTCCACTATGTTTCATACGCCTGCTTTGCGCCGCTCAAAGTAGAAATGGGCTTGAAAATTTTTCGGCATCAAATACGCTTGCGGCGTCTCGCCTACAAGTCTTTTAAATTCTTTGCTGAAATGCGCTTGGTCATAGTAGCCTCCAGCCAACGCTAGCGGCAAATACGAGTGAGTCCTCCCCAGCATCAAGGAGCGCAGCGTCCGCTCAAACCGCGCTAGTCTCTGAAACACCTTCGGCGTTACGCCAACACCCTCTTTAAATTTACGCAACAACGTTCTTTCACTGCTAAACACCACTGAAGGCAGCATGCCCAAAGGAGTCCC
>NZ_JAQUZF010000075.1:0-6219 GCF_028691475.1 Anaeromusa sp. | reverse complement strand
CCGACGGCAATCTCAGGACCTACGGCTTTTTGCACCAGAGCCACGCCCTCGCTGCCAAAGCCGCCGCAAAGCTCAATAGCCCCAATTCCCTGCGTTTTCAGCTCCTGCGCCGCTGCTACGGCAGCCGCATAGTCCGCCACACCCACAACCGTCAGCTCTACCTGCGGTGTTTTGACCTGGGCGTGATGTTTTTGCGCTTCCGCCTCTGGAGCCACGAATAAAAATGCCGCTTTCAATGCCATGCCCGTTCCCTCCTACGTAGTTGCCTTTTGATAACCAGCAACCTTACTTACATACTACATCGGTCGAGCAAAGACGGCTTGTAAAAATCCGCCATTAAAGCTCGGTTTCGCAATATTCCTCGCCAGCTTCTTTGATACAGGCCGTTCCGCCGGACCAGTCGGCAATCCTAGAAAAAAAAGCTGTATCCTCCGGGCGGTGCAATACATATAGCGTCACCTGCTCCGCAAAGACCTTCTCTTTGATTGCATAGCCATCCCGGCCCAAATGGTGCTCCAAAACCGACATTAAACCGTAGTCGCAAGAAACGGCGCTGCACGCATAGGGCTCGCAAAAAACAACGCCTGCAGCAGTTACGCCTTCGGAGGCGGCTTTTCCGTAGGCGCGGATCAGCCCGCCTGCGCCCAATTTAACGCCCCCAAAGTACCGCGTTACGACGAGCACCGTATCAGTCAGGTTTTGTTTTTTCAGCACTTCCAGCATCGGCTTGCCCGCCGTCCCCGTCGGTTCGCCGTCGTCATCGGCTTTCTGCTGCTCGCTGTGCTTGCCGACGATGTAGGCTGCGCAATTGTGCGTGGCGTCCGGATGCTTTTCCCGAATTTGTCGAATGAAAGCAACCGCTTCTTCTACCGTCGCCGCTCTGGCGGCATACCCGATAAAAAGAGAACGATTGATCTCAAACTGCGCTTCACCATATCCCTTAACGCATCGATGCGACTGCAATGCACTCATAGCTTCCCTCAAGGAGTAACAATGGTAATTTTTTTCATAACCACATCGGTCTGCGGCCGATCTTGAGCGCCTGTTTTCACCTTGCCAATGGCTTTCACCACATCCAAGCCTTCTACTACCTTGCCAAAGATAGCATGCTTGCCGTCCAGCCAAGGCGTAGCGTCCAGCGTAATGAAGAACTGAGAGCCGCCGCTATTAGGGCCGGCGTTGGCCATGGATAAGATTCCCGCGCCGGTATGTTTCAGGTCTTTATGAAATTCATCAGGAATCACATACCCCGGTCCTCCGGTACCATTGCCCTTGGGATCGCCCCCTTGAATCATAAAGCCGTCAATCACGCGATGGAAAATCAAGCCATTGTAAAAGCCTTTGTTCACCAAGGAAATAAAATTCTGCGCTGTCCGGGGCGCCTTATCTTCAAACAGTTCCACTTTAAAGGTTCCCATAGAGGTTTCAAAAACAGCCAAGCTGTTTTTCTTGTTCGGATCCGCTGGCGGCAAGGGTGTATCTGCTTTCACAGGCTCCGTTTTTTCCGCCGTTTTGCTTCCTGGACCAGCGCAACCGGTCACCGCGGTTAAGCAAAACAGAAATGTCACAGCCAAAATCAACATCTTTTTCATTAATAAGAACCTCCATTTTGTTTTAGAGTGAAAATATTGAACAAGAGAACCAGAGTCGCGAGAGGGGCCGCAGGAGAAGAAAAATAGAAAGACATACTCTCTTAAAACCACTTTTCGCGTATTTCGCGGTTCGTTTTGTTAAGCCTGGTATATTTAAAGAAACCTCCCGCAGGTCCTGCGGGAGGTTCAATGATTCAGTCTACGCTGTCCAGCGCGGCAATCGCCGGCGGTACAAAGGCCAACGGCTTTTCTTCCACTTCCGTAGGCAAGCCGATTTGATCCAGCAGTTCGATAAAGGGTGCCGGATCCAGTTCCTCCACATTGACCATATGCTTTACATCCCAGTCGCCCCGGGCGACTAGAATAGCCGCAGCCGCAGCCGGTACGCCTGCGGTATAGCTGATGGCCTGAGCCTCTACCTCTTGGTAGCATTCCGCATGGTCGCAGGTATTGTAAATGAAAATCTCCCGTTTCTGACCGTCTTTCATGCCGCTGATAAAGTTACCGATACAGGTCTTGCCGGTATAACCAGGCGCCAGAGAAGACGGGTCCGGCAGGAGGGCCTTCAGCACTTTCAGCGGGACTACTTCCGTGCCGTCCGGCAGGCGCACCGGCTTTTCCGAAGTCATGCCGAGATTGGTCAGCACGGAAAAAACGTTCAGATAATGATCGCCAAAGCCCATCCAAAAGCGGATGGAGTTGGCATCTATGTTCTTCGACAGCGAGTGCAATTCGTCATGGCCTGTAAGGTATACCGGGCAGCTTCCTACTACCGGGAAATCATAGTCCATGCGAATGGAATGAACTTTTTGCAGCTTCCACTGACGCTCATCCCAAGTCCAAACCTTTTTAAACTCCCGGAAATTGATCTCCGGATCAAAGTTCGTGGCAAAATACTTGCCATGGCTGCCGGCATTGACATCCAAAATATCAATGGTATCAATGGTGTCGAAATATTTTTGCTGCGCCAGAGCACACCAGGCGTTAACCACGCCAGGATCAAAGCCTGCGCCTAAAATAGCGGTAACGCCTTTTTCCGCACAGCGCTCTTTGCGCTTCCACTCATAATTTTCGTACCATGGCGGGTTTTCGCAAACCTTGTCCGGTTCTTCATGGATGGCTGTATCCATATATACAGCGCCTGTTTCGATGCACGCCTCCAACACAGACATATTGACATAGGATTGTCCCAAGTTAAGAACAATCTCCGATTTCGTGTCCTGAATCAAGGCGACCAGTGCCGGAATATCCAATGCGTCCACCGCGCGGGAATAGAGCTTTTTCGCAGTATCCTTCAGATGGTTTTTACGCAGCACGCTTTCAATAATAGCGTCGCATTTGGACTGGGTCCGCGAAGCAATGCAAATATCTCCCAGCACATCGTTGTGCATTGCACACTTATGAGCTGCCACATGAGCCACGCCGCCAGCACCGATGATCAAAACATTTTTTTTCATTTCTTCCTCCTTTTGCTTGTCAAAACGTTCTAAGACAAAGCCGTTCTAAAATCCTCGTAGCTAAAAGATCGCACGCACTCCAGCGTACCATCCAACCGTTTTACAACAATCGCTGGCATCTGCAAGCCGTTAAACCAATTCTTCTTTACCATTGTATAGCCAGCCGCATCAATCAGACGAATTTCACTGCCGATTTCTAAATCCCGTTCAAAGTCAAAGGTCCCGAAAACATCGCCCGCCAAGCAAGAGCGTCCAGCTACCATGTAACGACGCTTTGCCTCCTGGGGCTGCTCCATTTTCCCTTCCAGACGATAAATCAAAAGATCCAGCATGTGCGCCTCCACTGACGCATCTACAATGGCAATGTCCATTTCGTTATGAACAATATCGACTACGCTTGTTACCAGTTCCGCACAGCCAGTAATCGAGCTTTCGCCTGGCTCCAGGTAAATTTGCACACCGTATTGTGTGGCAAATTCCTTCAGCAAGGCCGCAAACTCTTCTATCGGATACCCTTCCTTGGTAAAGTATAGGCCGCCGCCCAAGCTCACCCACTGCAGCTGGTGTAAAAACTCTCCATAGGTTTCCCCTAACCGCTGCAATTGCTCCCGAAATGACGACACGCTGTCGTTTTCGCAGTTGTAATGAAACATCAAGCCGCTCAGAAGCGGCAACCGTCGTCGAAGTTCCACCATGTCCTGCACCCCCAAACGCGAATAGCGCCGCGCCGGATCCGCCAAATCAAAGCCGGAAGTACTGAAGCCCGGATTGACCCGCAGTCCCAGCTTGACCCCTTTAGCAACTTCGTGATATCGATCCAATTGAGAGAACGAGTTAAAAATCACCTTATCCGCAAAAGACGCGACTTCCGCCACATCTGCCGCTGAGTAGCCGACGCAATAGGCATGGGTTTCCTTGCCGAATTTTTCATGCCCCAAGCGCGCCTCATACAGAGAGCTTGACGTCGTGCCATCCATATACTGGCTCATCAAATCAAACACAGACCAGGTGGCAAAGCATTTCAGAGCCAGCACTGACTTGGCCCCGGACAAATCCCGAACCTGTTTGATGATCTCCATATTCCGTTGTAGTTTTTTCTCATCAATCAAATAATAGGGAGTAGTAAGCTTCATCATCCTGTCTCCTATACTACGCGATTTCCGGGTACAACCGGTAGAGGCTACGCGTAAAGTTTACATTCTTTTTACATTAAACCAACATTATGCATTAGCCCTTGCTTTACAAAAAGGAAAAAATAGGCTACGCTCAGACATAAAGAAAAGTCCCTCAGACAATGCAACGTCCAACAAACTTAGCGGACGGCTGCTCCCTGTGGAACCATGAACAGTATTTTGAGTGTACTACAAATAGTGTATTTTCGCAAACATTTTTCATATCGCCTAGGAATATTTCCGTGTTTTGGAGGATAAAATCTATGTATACTGAATTCAAAGCCATTGTAATAGGCAATGAGCTGCATTTAAACAAAATTGCGCCGCATTTCGGCATTCAAAGAAAATTTAAATGGGAAGACCCCTTGCTGCTCAAACAGGACCAACTGCAGGGCATTGTCAATAATGCCGACAGTAAAATGGTCTATCTTTTCCATTTTGGAAGCGTAGTTTGCGTCAATCTGCAGCATCATGAAATCCTCGATGTTATCCATTACTTGAAACGCCTAGAGCCCGAAATAGATATTTCGCAAAACTTCCCTTATGAGGATGATTATAAGCTCGAAGTCAACACCGAAGCGGACTTCTCCATCAACAACGACAGTCTTGTTGTCGACGCTCAATGCGACCACCATCTAGAAATCATTGCCACCATTTTAGCAAAATCCGTCTCGCTCGAAAAAAACGAAAATGAAGTTGACGCTCTGCTGGACCGCATTGAAGCGGTCGTGAACAATCTCAGCCGCGGCGAGCTCGGCATGACGGACAGCGGTCTGGCCCGCATGACTGCCAACATTCTGCGGTTTCGTCTCAACACCCTTTCCTATATCATGCTGCTCGACAATCCGGACATTACCTGGAATAACGAAGAGGCGGCCTCGCTGCATAACGAGCTGTCCCTGCTCTTCGAGCTCAAAGAGCGCTACGAAAATCTTCGTCATAAAACGGAAACTCTCATGGATATCACCGAAGCCTTCTCCGGCTTGGTTCACGCCCGGCGCGGCACGCGCCTGGAATGGGCGATCATCATCCTCATTATGATCGAAATTGTTCTTTCCTTGTACAGCATGTTCATCAGCCCGTTGCACTAGAAGGTACGAGGAGATTGAACAAGAGAACCGGAGTCGCGGGAGGATACGCTGGAGGATTACGGTTTTTGAACAAGAGTCAAGGGAGTAGAGGGAGGGCGTGACGGAGGGTTACGGAGTACTGAACTAAGACCCTTTCGCGCCTTTCGCGTATTTCGCGGTTCGTTTATTAATGTAGAGTATATCGAAGGAAGCCCCAGGCTCTGTTGCACACAAACGTGCTCATTAGAGTCTGGGGCTTTACTATTTAATGACCTGTGTCATGCCCTCCGGTCACTCCGGTTCTCTTGTTCGTCCTTCAACGTCTTACAGCTTCGGCAAGTCCTCGTACTTCTCCACAATCTGTCCGACAAGGCCGTACGCTTTGGCGTCTTCGGCGCTGAGCCAGTAGTTGCGAAGGGTATCCTGCTCGACCTTTTCCAACGGTTGGCCCGTTCCGGCGCTGATCAAACGGTTGATGCGGCTGCGGACCTTGACGATTTCTTCCGCTTCAATA
This sequence comes from Anaeromusa sp., assembly GCF_028691475.1. NCBI lineage: Bacteria > Bacillati > Bacillota > Negativicutes > Selenomonadales > Sporomusaceae > Anaeromusa > Anaeromusa sp. The sequence continues at coordinate 414 of NZ_JAQUZF010000075.1, read as the reverse complement.
CGGATATCCGAAGCCTGGCCCCGAACGCCGCCGAGCGGTTGATGGATCATATAGCGCGTATTGGGCAAGGAAAAACGATCTTCCTTGGGAACGGACAGGTAAATGGTAATACCAGCGCTAGCCACCCAGCCAGTGCCGATTACCAGCACGCGGGGTTTCACAAAACGAATCATGTCATGAATGGTATCGCCGGATTCAACATGGCCCCCAGGACTGTTGATGTACAGCTTAATGGGTTCATCGCCTTGTTCCTGCAAAAGAAGCAGCCGAGAAGCTACACTTTCCGCCGCTTCTTGCGTAATTTCACCGGTAAGAATAATGGACCGGCTTGCCAAAAGCTGCTCTTGCCATTTCTGCTGGCTATTTTTGTTATCTTCTTCCATCGTATCTCCTCCAATTTTAAGAAAGCCGTTT
>NZ_JAQUZF010000203.1:0-2893 GCF_028691475.1 Anaeromusa sp. | reverse complement strand
AAAAAAAGTCTCCTTAACTATGATGGTTGTACTAACAATTTTTATATTATAACATATGAGTTTGCTCAATGCAGATGCGGAAAAAGGACAATTTGACTCATAAGTCAGGGAGAGGAAGGCTAGAACGTAAAAATCGCTGGAAGACGCAGGTATATAGGGGGAGAGACTGACTAACGATAGATTCAGAAGAAAATAGAAACTGATTCACTAGGATTGACTATGAAAGAAGGGAAATGATTTCTTGCTGCCGAAAAGGGCAACAAAATTAAAGAAAGCTAAGGCGAAGCAAGTATGAAAAAAATATATCTAGGCTGGCTAGGGAGCCTCTTGTGGTTACTTAGTTGGAGTTGTTTAGCCGCAGCATCGCCAGCTCCAGCGCAGATTGTCTTGACCTGGAGCGAGGAACCGGCGACGACGCAGACGATTTCCTGGAAGATGGACGCCGGAAGCGGCATGGTACAATACGGTGAAGCTGCCGCAAAACCTGCCGCAGTCGGGGCGTTTCGCACGGTACCTGCGCAAGCGGCGGTATTGGCGACCAATCTAGGCGAAGTGAAGCAATTTACGGCTACCTTGCGGCAATTGCGCCCGGGAGTTCGGTATACATATCGTGTAGGAGACGGAGTTACTTGGAGCGCTTGGCGTTCTTTTCGGACGGCTCCCTATCAATCTTCAAAAGTAAAGTTTCTGGTTTTCGGAGATTCCCAAAGCGTTACTTACCAACTTTGGGGGAATACTTTGAAAAAAGCCCTTCAGGCTAATCCGGATGCGGCGTTTATGGTGAATATGGGAGACTTGGTGGACGTGGGTCAGGATTATGGGCAGTGGAAAGGCTGGCTGGAAGCGGGTCAAGGTGTGATTGATTCCATCCCAGTAGTACCGGTTGTCGGCAATCATGAAACCTATACGCCAAATCGAACCTATTCGCGGCCGCAGTTGTTTACGTCGCAACTTTCTTTGCCTCGTAACGGGCCGGCGGAACTGCGCGGCCAAGTGTATTCCCTAGAGTATGGAGACGTCCATGTAGCGGTGCTGGACAGCCAGATGGGAGAAGAACGGGCCTTTGTGCCGTACAGTCTTTTTTTGCAGCAGGAATGGCTGAAAAAAGATTTGGCTCATAGCCGCAAGCCTTGGAATATTGTACTGACGCATCGCCCGTTTTACGGCAATCGCAAGGCAAAGGATTCGGCCGCTCTTCGCAACGCTTTTGTGCCGATTTTGCAGGAAGCCAAAGTAGATGTCGTCTTCACGGCGCATGAACATGTCTATGCTCGCTCCGTTCCTCTAGATGGCAACGGGAACGGTTTTCCTGGCACGATTCACGTAGCTACCGGGCGCAGCGGCACTAAAACCTATCCAGACCCGGTGCGGCAGGTTTGGAATGAAAACTTTTACAACCCGCTGGACGAACCGAACTATCTGACCGTGGAGGTTGGTCATACGATGCTGCTAGTCAAGGCGTTTAAAGTTAGCGGTGCGTTGCTCGACATGTGGAGCCTTCATAAGCTGCGTCCTGCAGCCAATCAGTACAGTATTTTCTAGGAGCCGCTAATTTATTCGCAGGTTGCGCCAGCGCGGCCTTTTTCTCGTCGGACTTTGTCAGAAAATCTCGGCATAGCTCCACTATGCCTGCGGTTTTCTTTCGCGTCTGACGAAAAAAATTCTCGTGCTGGCGAAGTGCTCATTAAATCAGCGGCTCCTAAAGTTCAATTTGAAATTCGTAGTCCTCATACGTACCCTCTCGTGACTCTGGTTCTCCTGTTCAATCCAATCTCGTCGAACCCTCACTTTACTCACTCTACTCCTGTTCAATTTCCCGTAACTCCGTTCCCCGCGTTTTTCAAGCGCTGAAGTTCCTTCAGCAGAAAGAAGCCGGTTAGGCAGGCGGAGCCAAGATCGGCTAACGGACCTGCTGTCCAGATGCCGTTGAGCCCCAGCCACTGAGGGAGCAAGTAGACAAGAGGTATGAGCAGGATGAATTGGCGCAGCAGATTGAAAACAATAGAGTAGCCAGCCTTGCCTATCGCCTGAAAATAGTTGGCGCCAATGATCTGAAAGCCGATGATAGGCAGCATGGCCAGGAAAATGCAGAGCCCTTCCGAGCCGATACGGATGAGTTCAGGATTGTCGTTAAACAAGCGGACAAGCGCTTCATGGCCGGTAAGGACCATTGCTAGTCCGACTATACAAACCAACGTGGCGCTGCCGATAGCTAGCTTGATGGCTTGGAGGACACGGCTGTAGTTCTGAGCGCCGTAGTTGTAGCCGACAATGGGCTGTACGCCCTGGCTGATGCCGAGAACCGGCATTAACAGCAGCATCAACACGCGGTTAACGATGCCAAACGCGGCGATGGCCAGGTTGCCTCCATAGGAGAGCAAGGTAAAGTTAAAGATGACGATGACCAAGCTGCTTCCAAGCTGCATTAAAAACGGGGCCATGCCGATGCGGGAAATGTCGAGAACCAGCTTTTTTTGCAGCGGCAGACAGGCGCGGCGCAGACGCAGCGTGCTGCGGCCATAGAGAAAATAAGTCAGTACCCAGACGGTAGCAACAAACTGGGAAATAACGGTAGCCCAGGCGGATCCGGCGATGCCCCAATGGAAGACAAAGATAAACAAAGGATTGAGCGCGGTGTTGAGCAAAGCGGCGATAAGCATGGTGTACAGTGCTGTTTTGGCGTCCCCTTGGGCGCGGATGAGGCCGTTGAGGCCGAAGCTGATATGCATAAAAATGCTGCCGCCTAAAATGATGCGGGTAAAATCCATGGCGTAAGGCAAAACTTCAGGACTGGCGCCGAGCCACTGCAGCAGTTCTTCTAAAAAGAGCAACGCCAGGCCGGTAGTGGGCAGCATAATTAGACAGAGCAGAGTCAAAGCATTGCCGAGGATGC
>NZ_JAQUZF010000202.1:0-2914 GCF_028691475.1 Anaeromusa sp. | reverse complement strand
GCGTTGGGTGCTGCCTTCCCGCCGCACAACTTTTTAGGCTCTAGGTGCTGTAACACCTGGGGCCTTTTTCGTTTTAGGGCTGCCATCTACGCGGCCCCCTGTCCTTGGCTGATTTTATCGATAAGAGCGGCAATATCCTGCGCCCGGTAGACAGCCGTGCGGGCACTGAGCTGGATGGGCTTGGGGAAGCGGCCTTCTTTGATTCCAGCATACCAAGCTGTTTTCCCAATAGGAATGAATTGTAGAACTTGGTTGAGGCGCAAGAATCCGTTGGCGGGGATGGTTGGCAAGTGTTGAGTCATATTTCCTCCAAAACTTCAACGCGGCTTAAAAGACGTTCGTGAACCTTGAAGGAATGGTACTCAGGGGAAAAAAGAAAAAAATGGGGAAAACTCTAAATTGTTTTCCCCATAAACTCTAATAAACCATTAACTTTTTGTAATAAAACAACTTTAAAATGGAACCCCAGTTTCTTCGTATTGTTTCCTTGGCCTGCCTGGGCCGCTTTTTAGGGATTGGGGAAGCTCCTGCCAAGCGATATTTTCTACCGTACCGAGCGGATTCCTGAAATTTTCAACCCTATTCTTTAAAAATTCCAAGAATTGCTCTTTGGTAATATTTTCCGGCCCAGATCTATTTATATAAGCAGCAAATGCTCTTGCTAGCGCATGGCATGACAGGCGCCAGCGCTTTGCGTTTACTGGCCCATCCTCCCCCGTTTCTGTAGCTGTTGTTAGTAACTCAAGTTCCGCAATTCGTGCATCCCGTTCTCTTAGAGCTTCTTCTAATCCATGAATCCTTTTTTGGGCTTCCTCAAGGCCAGCAACTGTTGCAGGGAGGTTCTCTGCTTGGCTAGAAAAAAGAAATGCTGGAAGTTCGTTTAGAGGTAATGCGGAGTTTTCAAGCCATTCCCTAGCTTTGTCCATCCGTAAGCACATGCGCTTCCAAGATATATTATCTTTTCCTCGAAAGGAACCAAGCTCGTCACAAGCTTCAACGCGCCCATCATTTATCGCATCAATGATGAATCTAATTCTCGGTTCAAGGCAAGGATAATCATCACTTCGTACAATAATACTGCCTAGTGAAGTACTTCCTCCGCCATAAGTTTTGGCAAGAACAATGGGCAAATCATCCTCAGAACAGCCGCACCATAGTGCTGCAAATTCTTGAATGCTCCTGATGGTAGTAAACCTTCGGATGGCGGTGCATCTATCCTGTCTATTCATAAGGCAGTCTCCTTTCAGACATTCCTTTTGTGGTATTCCCCAGCAGGGCGGCAAAGGTATCCGCCTTTTCGGCATGGGCAATTACTCCGTGCCTAGCTGGGGAAATTCAAGCTAAGTTGTTCTCTGTTTTCAATTCGTCCAGATAATCCGCCCATTCTTGCATCATCTGGCGGCGCTCTGGCAAATATTCGGCATGATTGTATGCGGCCCGAATGGCGTTTTTTTCGCCGTGGGCAAGCTGGGCTTCAATTACATCTGCCCTGTATCCTTGCTCGTTGAGCAGGGTAGAGGCCAAGCTTCTGAAGCCGTGGATTGTCATAACCCCTTTGGCGTAGCCCATACGGCGTAGCGCGTTCAACAACCCCATGTCAGAAATAGGGCGGCTGGCGCTGAACAGGCTTGGGAAAAGGTATCGCCCACTGCCTGTCAGGCTGTGTAGGTCGTTTAGCAATGTGATAACTTGGTGGGCCAGAGGGACGGTGTGGGGCCGCTTCATTTTCATCCGCTCTGCCGGGATAATCCATGTTGCGGATTCAAAATCAAATTCGCGCCATTCAGCCCCGCGCAGCTCCACAGAGCGCACAAAGACGAAAGGAAGCACCTTTAGCGCGAAACAGATTGAAGGCTCCCCGGCGTATTCGTCTATGGCTCTAAGGAGGTGTCCTACCTCTGCCGGGTCTGTAATGGTTGCGTAATGGTTGGTCTGCACGGGGGTGAGTGCTTCTGTCAGTCCTGCGGCAACGTCATAGCGGGTAAGTCCCACAATGCGGGCGTATCGGGAAACCTGCCCACAGAGCTGGGCAAGGCGGTGGGCCGTTTCTATGGCTCCACGCGACTCAGCTTTTTGAATGGCGGTAAGAAAGTCCGCAGGTTCAAGGGCGGGGAAAAGCTTGTCGCCTAGAATTGGAAATAGCTGATTCTCAAGACGGGATAGAATCTTTTTTTGATGTCCAGGTGTCCATGCATTTCTTTTTTTGGAGAACCAGTCACGGGCCACGGCTTCAAATGTTGTGTTTTGCTCTTGCTCAATGGCAGCGGCGGCAGCCTTTGCTTCTTTACGCTGATTGCTGGGGTCAATGCCTTGTTCAATCAGCCGCTTGGCTTGCTCGCGTCGTTCTCTGGCATCTTTTAAGCTAACGGTGGGGTAGGTGCCAAGGGAGATTCTTTTTTCTTTGCCCTGGAAGCGATATTTAAGCCGCCACCATTTTCCGCCGCTGGGGGCAATTTCTAGGTAGAGGCCTCCGCCGTCAAAAAGTTTTACGGCTTTGTCGGTGGGCTTAGCTGTGCGGATAGCGGTATCAGTGAGAGGCATGGGGGGCAACTCCTGCTGAGGGGGCAACAGAGATTACTAGTCTGCCCCCTAAGTTGCCCCCAATCTAACCGGCTGTCAACGAACCCTAGCGAACTGAAATGGAAGCTCAGAAAACAAAAAATCCGCTTGGCTATTGGCCTTGCGGACTTTTGCGAACTTCTTTGGAAGTCTTTATGGTGCCGAGGGCGGGATTTGGCACGTACAAAACAAAGCATGCAGTAAGCGTCTGCTATTTTTGAAGAATAATTTTTCTCACTCGCACTTTGTGTATAACTTTGTGGCACACCCTAGTCAAGTTTTTAGGACCAGAACCGTGCCCCAAAATGCGCTTAGTAGTGATACCGGCACTGCACGATTATCAGCGTGTTCCTTT
>NZ_JAQUZF010000074.1:0-13427 GCF_028691475.1 Anaeromusa sp. | reverse complement strand
ACAATTTAACCGCTTGCAGTATAAGATGCCTCTTTTTCCGTACGCAAACTACGGTGTGCTGCTTTTTTTGGGGGCCGTTGTATTAGGGATGAGCTATGACCCGGATAATTTAGTAGGTCTTTATGTGGCGCCATTCTGGTATGGAGGCTTATTCTTGGTATATCAAGTCTTGAAGAGCCGCAATAAAGCGGTCGCCGTAGTGGAAGAGCGTTGCCAGGCCAATTGAAAAAGCATCATGCGGCTGCTTCTTTATATTCTTGCATGTGATTAATGTCTTCTTGGAGAGCTTTTTGGAAACTGTTGTTGAACTTAATTGTACGTTATCTTTTGGGCATGGTTAGCAAACAACGACAGCAATAGTTAAAATCAAATAATAAACCGGCGGACTAGTATGAAACGCAAAAAACGTTCCAAGAGGGAACGTTTTTTGCGTTTCATACGTCGTATTAGGTTGAGTTGCATACGCACTAGAAGCGGGGAACGAAAAAGAGGGGGAGTGAGGAGGGAAGATCTATTGATGTTAAGATTCGAAAACGGTTATTGTGAAGTTTTTTTTGCGTCAGTAGTAACTGCGGAGCGGTGCTGCGGATATAATTCTTTGGCCACTATTTTGGCCTGAGCTTCGCTAAGTCCAGCCCCGGTAATCAGATCGCTTACTGTATTGTGAGTCCGAGTGATTTTTAATTTGTTTTTAGAATAAGCTTCACGTTCTGCAGGGGTCATTTTTTTGGTCTTTTTATATTCTGCACGGCGTTCTGCATCTTTTTTCTTATACATGGCAATGATTTTTCCTTTTTGCTGGTTGGTTATGGTTCCCTGAGCGACCAGAACTTTCAAGGTCTCTTCTGTGTGCTGCATAAAGGTTTTAAAGTAGTCTTGCTGTGGGACGGTTTGGGGGGCGCCAGCCAGAGCGACTCCAGCGAAGCTGAAACATAGCAAGCCAAGAAGAATGGAGCGGCAGATTTTTTTCAAATGCATGAGCAGCATCGGCAAATCCTCCTAAACAATATTTCTATTACATTGTAGACGCAAAACAAGGACTATTTCAATGCTTTTTTACCAGGTCAAAAATGGTCTAACAAGGTTGATTTCCAGAACCAAGAAGACGAAAAAGAAAGATTTTTTTGACAATGTCTAGTAGATTCTGTTTTTACGAAAGGAATAAGCAAAGTTTTGTTGAAATAAAACATAAAATGATAACTATGTAATGTTGTAAGGAGGTTGTAAAAGGAGGCGACAATATGAAGCGTTCGATTGGGATCATGATTTTGGCAGGATGCCTAACTATTTGGCAAGCAGGAATTTGTGCTGCGTATACGGTAACATCTCCATTCGGGATGCGCATACACCCGATTCATGGTACTTGGCAGTTTCAGAGTTCGTAAGTAAGTTTTAACACAATAAATCAAAAAACACGAAAGTTCAACACAAAGTAAGAGGTGGCAAAATGGATAATGATAATATAGATGAAATGGTTTCTAGTGTATTAAAAGTATTATCTAATCCGCTGAGAATAAAAGTTGTTCTCGTCCTTAGAGAGGGAGAAAAAAGAGTATCAGAAATAGCAGATAGAACTAATTGTCACCAAGCTAATCTTGCACGGCACTTAAATGAACTGAAAATAATAGATTTTATTGAATCCCGAAGAGAAGGTCAATCGAAGTATTATTTTTTAAAATCTCCGGAATTATTAAAAGTAATAGATATTGGAGAGGCGTTTATTAAAGACAGGGCTAAGAGGAAATTAGCTAAACTTAGATAATTAGACCGAATAATTTGAATTTTCCGAATCAACATTAAAGAGACTTAGTGAAGGCGCTCTGGGTATCGAATATGAATGCAAGTGATTTCAATTTAGTGTAAATTATGGGAGAAAAATCAGATCAAATGATGCATTAAATTAGTATGGCAAAATGACAAGATGAACTAGAATCAAATGCAAAGATGGCGTAAATGAAGTGAAAAGCAGCACGTTTAGGTGCTGCTAGTAAGTAATTCTTATAGGTCTGGCGGATGCAGATTATTTAAAGATTAGCTATGTTATTAGTTTGTGTCAAGTCTTTAAATAGCAGGTTAGTGCCGTCAATAGAGTGGTAATCTAATTTGGAAAAGAAGCATTTTATGCTGGGGATAGCACAAGGGTCCTCTATGAAACAAGTATCTCCCTTTAAGAGTTCGGAACCGATTGGAAACGTAATTGCATAGTCGATCTTAAAGCCGGAGGAGTATGCTAATATGTGTTCTAAATTGCTGATTATTTGATGTCCAATGCCTTGTTTTCTATAGTGGGCATCAATATATAGACATTTTATGAAAAAAAGATTTTTTTCAGTACTTGCAAATTTTTTATTCGCAAATTGATTTATCTTCTTCGCACTATTTGACTCTTTTTGTTCAAAGGGTTGTCGATGATGATGAGGCACTTCAGTTGATGAGAAATAAAGTTACTATTTATTAAAAGTTTATGTTTGCGAGGGCTGCTGGGACGAAAGCAGTTCGGGGAAAATGAGGGGCTGGTCATCATTCCCTGTAATGCCGTGCATACCATCGGCATGGCTTTCGCGCTAGATTTGCTGTTTTTAGCGCGTGACGGCACTGTCTTGCAGCTGGAACAAGATGTGCGGCCCTGGCGGATGCGCTTTTGTTTGAAGGCGCATGCAGTCGTGGAACTGCCTGCGGGCGTTTTGCAGCATTTGCCTTGCCAAATTGGTGAACAGGTTGTTTGGAGCTAAAAGGAGCATATCGCAAAGGCTGTTGTCTAGTTTATATAGGCAATGGCCTTTTAATTTACACAGTAGGAATGCTGGGGAAAATGGCGAAGTTAAACTACATGAGCAATACATAGGGAGGTTTACCGCATGGGAATGGGCGCGACAGGGATAGGCGTTGTTCTAGGATTATTTGTTGGCCATTTTCTTGCTGCTTGCATCTATTGCATTCCCAGGCAGCAATCACTATGGGGCTGGCGGAGACTATGCCCGCATTGTCAGGCTAATGTAGGATGGCAAGATAAGATTCCTTTGCTGGGGTATATGTTGAATCGAGGGCGCTGCCGTTATTGTCAGGAGGCAATCGGAGTACAGCAAGTGACGGCGGAATTGGCGATGGCCGCATTGGGAGGCGTTGCGGTGTGGCAAGGCGAAACTTGGCTGCAAAGCGGGGCATTCATGGTTCTGGCGGCATTTTTATTGTTGATTTCTTTTATTGATTACGAGTGGCAGTTGATCTTTGATAAGGTTCTTGTTCTTTTTGCAGTATGCGGTTTGGCGATTAGTGTTTTTGGAAGTGCTTCCTGGCTGCAAGCGCTTTTGGCGCATGGCCTTTCTGTGCTTGGCGGCGGCGTTGTCATGGTGGTGATTGCGTTGGCCAGCCGCGGCGGCATGGGTGGGGGAGACGTCAAGTTTGTCATGGCTGCGGGGTGTTGGCTAACGGGGGCTCAATTGTTTTTGATGTTGTTGATAGCCTTCTTTGCAGGCGGTCTAATAGGGGGCTTGCTGCTGCTTTTGGGGCTTAAGGGACGCAAAGATTACATTCCTTTTGGGCCGTTTTTGGCGTTAGGCTGTTTGGTGGCGTATGTATATGGATATCAGCTGTTACAGTGGTATTGGCAGGGGATTTTTTAAAGTGGGTCCTATGTCCCGTGTGGCGTGCAGCGCCAAGAAGTAAGTTTTTACCTGTAGCCTGGACTGTATTGAGACGTAAGTTTCAATACAGTCTTTTTTTTGCATTTGTTTTGTTTTTTACCTGGAAATTAGTGAAAAAAACAAGTAAATAGGGTACTCTGATATCATAATAGAGAAAAAGAAGGAGGTGTGGACTGTGCAGCAAGCCTGGCGATCCTTGAAGCTTCCTGGAAAGGGAATTATTTCTTTGGTGGGAGCTGGCGGGAAGACCTCTTTAGCGTTATCTCTGTTGGCAGAAGCGCAAGAAAAACAGTTGCCTGCTGTGCTGACGACGACGACAAAAATGCATTGGAAGCAACTGGCTCAATTTCGGCCTATTGTCTCCGATTCGGCAGCGGAAACGGCAGGGCGGCTGGCTTTGCGCCAAACGCTGGGGCAGACCGCCGCTTGGGTTAGCGGTTGGCTTGGTGAAAAAGCGGTAGGAGTAGCGCCGGAAGAAGTGGACTGGCTGCTTGAAATGCTGCCGGAGGCAGTGGTTTTGGTGGAAGCGGACGGCGCCAAGGGTTGCTGGCTGAAGGCGCCAGCCTGCCATGAGCCGGTGGTTCCGTCCGGGACTGCGGTGACCATTGGCGTGCTTAATACACGGGCCTTGGGGAAGAACTTAGAGGGAAGGTTTGTATATCGACTGCCTGAAGTGTGTGCGGTATTAGGAAAGGAGCCGGGAGCCTGCGTAGAATTGCGCGACTACGCGTTGTTGGCGGCGTCGCCTAAGGGGATTTTTCAACATGCCCAGGGGCGAAGAATATTGCTGCTTACTGGGGGAGAGAAAAACAAAAGTTTTTCGATGGCTGCGTTTATGGATTGTCTCCATGCGGAACAGGCTAAGATAGAACTTTGCGCTTTGGCGCATCGCCATGAAAAAACGATGCGCCTAGAGGTACTGGAGGTGCAGGAAGTATGAGTATGGGGATTGGCGCTGTGGTTTTGGCTGCAGGCATGGCGGTTCGCATGGGACGACAGAAATTGCTGCTGCCGTTAGATGGCAAACCAATGTTGGCTCATGTGCTGGAAGTGGTGGCTGCAGTTCCTTTTGCAAGCCGGGTTGTTGTTATTGGGGAACCGCAAGAACCATTGGCGGCCTTGTGCCAGGAGCAGGGAATACCCAGCGTTTTTAACGAAAAACGTAAAAGTGGACAAGCTTCTTCCGTTTGCCTGGGTTTGGCTGAAATGGGGGACGGTTTAGATGGAGTGCTTTTTTTGCAAGGAGATCAGCCGTTGATTACGAAATCTTTGGTGAAGCGAATGCTGGAAGCGTTTTACCAATTGCAGGATTCCAAGGCTATTTTGGTTCCGGTACATGCCGGCGTGTTGCGCAGCCCTATTTTGTTTGGGGCGCATTGGTTGAAGGAATTGGCGTTGCTGAAAGAAGATTGCGGCGGCAAGGAATTGGTACGGCGTTATCCGGAGCATGTAAGGACGCTGGCTTGGGCGGAGCCGTTTGTTTTTGAAGACGCGGATACTTGGGAGGAATATTTGCGGCTTCAGCGGTTGCTGGAAACAAAAAGCAAGGAGTGAAGCTACTTTATTCCTTGCTCGTAAATTTCCAGGATGCGGTTGTCGCGAAATAAAATAACCAAGGCGCCATCATCTTCGTTGCGCCAGACCATGAAACAGGTGTTGGCTGCGGGGCTGTTTTGGCTCTGCGGTACGGTGATGGAAGTAACTTCCTGGCCTTCGCGACGCAAAAGGCGCGCTGTTTCTTCATAAGTCATGCCAGGGCGCAGCTGTGATACATCGTTAGCTGTAATGAACTGCGATGAGGGCGGCTCTTTTTCAGAGACAGAGGAAAAAATGAAGGAAAAAAGCAGGGCGAGAAGACCAAGGAGCAGAACGGTGCGCGGCCGAAGCGATGTAGGAATTGGATTAGGGAGCATATAAATAGAGCCTCCTTATAAAATAAAAGAAAACTGACAGTTCTCTGACAGAATTCTTCATCGTGACCGCAAATCCTTTTGCAACGGCTTCTGTAGCTTAGGGGCCTTGCTTTGACAAACCAGGAGAATGACAGTACAATAAAGAAAGCATTCCGACGTACGCTGCACGGCGTGCGTCGTTCCTGCTTTTTAAGGGGATGAAAGTTCCTGATTCCTTGAAAAATGCAACAACGGAAACGAGAGGTCGGATAGGATGGTTCTTGTTGAAGAACAGGTTCGCTTTGCGGAAACAGACGCCATGGGAGTGGCGCATCATGCTAACTATTTTCGCTGGTTTGAAATTGGCAGGGTGGCGTTGCTGAAGAAGGCGGGAGTTTACTTAAACGAGCTGATGGCGCAAGATGTTTTATTCCCAATTACGGATGTATCCTGCCAATATCGGGCATCGGCGCGATTTGACGACATCTTGGCAATTGAGACCAAGCTGGTAAAGGCGTCGCGAGTAAAATTGGCTTTTTCCTATCGTGTGATACGCTTGGCGGATCAAATGCTTTTGGCGACAGGAAAGACGCAAAATGCGTTTACAAATGCCGCCGGGCGTGTTGCGCGCGTGGAGCCTGAATTATATGAACGGCTGAGCAGGTGGGTGGAAGATGACTGGAAAGCATAAAGCGCCGATAGGCGTGTTTGATTCCGGTGTGGGCGGTTTGACGGTGGTGCAACAATTGCGCCGTCTGTTGCCGGCGGAGGATATTCTTTATTTTGGCGACACGGCTCGGGCGCCTTATGGCGGCAGAGAGCCAGCGGAAATTTGCTTGTTTATGCGGCAAATTCTTCAATTTATGGAAGAGCGCGGCGTGAAACTGGCTGTAGTGGCCTGTAATACCATGACCGCATGGGGCTTGGCAGATGCGCAAGGACGTTTCTCTTTTTCGGTAATCGGCATGGACAGCGGCGTGTCTCAGGCTTTGCAGGCCAGTCCTGGGAAGCGTATTGGCGTTATCGCTACGGCGGCGACTGTTAATAGCGGTAAGCATGAACGAGATGCGGCTGCGTTGTGCTCGAATGCGCACTTTTTGGGACAATCTTGCCCGGAGTTTGTACCGCTGATTGAACAAGAACTGCTGGAGTCTTCCGAATTGCGGCAAGCGGCATTGGCCTATTTACAGCCGCTGCGGCAGGCGGGAACGGAAGCCGTAATTTTGGGTTGCACTCATTACCCGGTGATTGGGAGTCTACTGCGAGAAATTCTGGGCGCAGAAGTGACTCTAATTGATCCGGCGGCGGCTACCGCGCAAGAGGCTAAGCGCGTCTTGCAGGAGCAAAGGCTGGAAGCGCCGCAGAGGCAGGGGAGCTTGCGACTGTATGTGTCCGGCGATCCATTGCGGGCGCAGCGCCTGGCGGCCATGATTTTGCAGGATGCGCAAGTGGAAATTTTGCATGCGTCAATGGAAGAAAAAGAAATTAACCGTTTGGAGGCATGATGGTGGAATTGCTAGCAGTATTGATTTTGCTTGTAGGCTTGGGGATTTTAGGCGTATGGATCTACATTGTACGCCAGGGGGATACGGAGATCGAAATTTTGACGGCGCAGCGCACTGAATTGCAGTTGGTTTCCGCTGAGGATGGCAGAGCGGTGTTTGTTGCGCAGATTCCTTTATGTAATTTATCGGCGCAAGATGGAATTATCTTGGATGCGTTCCCGCGCCATTTGCTGCCGCAGGAGCAGTATGATGCAGCGCGAGTCGAATCTCGTCTGGAATTGCTTACAGCGCCGCGGGAGGATGGGTACTTTGAAGCGGTCATCATTGAAGGAAACAAAGGGAATTCCTTTGTGCTGACGGTGACGTTGACTGCTAAGAACGGTTTGGTGGCCGAGGCCGTGGCAGGTATGGCGGACATGCCTGTGGAGTTGTATTACCAAATAGTAGGCCGCGGTGAATGTACGTTACATAAAGAACGACTGGTGTTGTCGGCTGCGGAATTCCGGGCGGCATTTGCGGCGCAGCCCGTTGTTTCTGATGCTGCGGAAGCTGAACCAGAACCAGCGACGGCGGAGGAGGAGGCATAACCATGGATAAGCTTGAATTAGTGCCGGTGCGTACGCGCATTTTAACGCCGGCCGATAATATTGTGGATGCTATTGAAACCTATGGCAAAGACTTGATCGGGCCGGATGATGTCGTCTCGGTGGCGGAAAGCGTGGTAGCCATTACCCAAGGGCGGATGGTGCGGCCTGAGGAAATGAATCCTTGCTTTTTAGCGAGGGTTTTGTGTCGCTTTATTCCGCAAAAAGCAAGTTTGAGCAGTATTTACGGCATGCAGCTGGCCATGGACGCCGCTGGCAAATGGCGGATTGCTTTTTGGTTGTTTGTAGGCATGCTGGCCAAACTGGTTGGTAAATCCGGCGTGTTTTACGCCATGTCCGGCGAGCAAACCCGTCTGATTGACGATGTGACGGGGACGATGCCGCCGTTTGATAAGCATATTGTGTTGGGGCCGGAGGATCCCGATGGCGTCTCGCAAGCGATTAAAGAGCGTTTGGGGTGTTATGGCGCTGTTGTGGCGGATGTGAACGATTTGAAGCGCTCGTATGTACTGGGCGGTTCGCCGGGAGTGGATTTGCGAAAAGTGGAGAAAATGCTGATTGATAATCCCTTTGGCAATGCTTCGCAAAAGACTCCTATTGTCGTAATCAAGAATTATGCTAAAATTGCTTCGCATTATCGAGTATGAACAATTTGACGGCCACGAAGACAATTGTCTTTGTGGTCGCTTTTCTAAAGCTAACAGGAGGCAGTCATGAAACGAATTGACGGACGTACGCCGGCGCAAATGCGCAAGGTGAATATTCAAAGAGACTATATGCGCTACGCCGAAGGGTCGGCTTTGATCGAGGTGGGCAATACGCGGGTCTTATGCGCGGCTACCATAGAGGATAAGGTTCCGCATTTTTTAAGAGGCAGCGGCGAAGGCTGGATTACAGCGGAGTATGCCCTCTTGCCTCGTTCCACGCAAGTGCGTAATGTGCGCGAGTCGGCTAAAGGGAAGGTTACGGGCCGGACGCATGAAATTCAGCGTCTGATAGGCAGGGCGCTGCGCAGCGTGGTGAATCTCAAAGCATTAGGAGAACGAACCGTATGGATTGACTGCGACGTACTGCAAGCCGATGGCGGCACTAGAACGGCGTCGATTACCGGCGCGTTTATCGCCTTGGTGGATGCGGTCAATACTATTTATGATGAAAAGCGGCCTTTTGCAGTTACTGATTTTTTAGCAGCCGCTAGTGTAGGGATTGTCGACGGGCAAGCCTATTTAGATTTGTGCTATGAAGAAGACTCCAAGGCGATTGTAGACATGAATGTGGTCATGACCGGAAACGGACGCTTTGTCGAGGTGCAGGGAACCGGGGAACAACGTCCCTTTGATAGGGAGGAATTGACAGACATGCTGGCTTTGGCGGAGCAGGGCGTGGGGACTTTGATTGACTATCAAAAGGATATTCTTGGACCGTTGGCCTGGAAGGTAGGACGCGAGCCATGATCGAGCTTGTTGTCGCTAGCAAGAACAAGGGGAAAATTGCTGAATTTGAAAAAGCCTTCAGCCAACTGCCTGTGAAGGTTTTGTCTTTAAAAGATTTTGGAGATATTCCTGAAGCAGTAGAAGACGGGGCAACGTTTGCCGAGAATGCTCGCAAAAAAGCGCAGCATTATTTGCAGTACACGAAGAAGCCTTGCTTGGCGGATGATTCGGGTTTGGAAGCAGATGCCTTGGGAGGATCGCCTGGCGTTTTCTCCGCTCGTTATGCAGGAGCGGGGGCCGATGATGCGGCCAATAACGCCAAGCTACTGCAAAAGATGGCAGACGTCGAATCAAAACGGCGGACAGGGCGCTTTCGCTGCGCTTTGGCTTTAGCCTTTCCAGACGGCCGGATGCTGGAAGCGGAAGGGACAGTGGAAGGGAGATTGCTTATGGCGGAGAAAGGCGATGGCGGTTTTGGCTATGATCCGTTGTTTTTTTTACCGGAATTGGCGAAGACTTTTGCTGAACTGACCTTGGCGGAAAAAAACGCCATCAGCCATCGGGGCAAGGCTATTGCAGCTATGGCGGCAAAACTGGCTGAGGCGGAGCTAAAATGAAACGCCTGGGGATTTTGAGCGATACCCACGGTAACCTGCAATTGCTAAAACAGGCGGTTGAGGAAACTGGGCCTGTAGACATGTGGCTGCATGCGGGAGATTATATCCGGGATGCACGTTGGCTGGCTACTTGGTGCCCTGTGCCGGTGATCGCTGTTGCCGGTAATTGCGATCGGCCGGGGGATGGCAAGGTTGAAGAATTTGTGGAGATCGAAAACCTATTAATTTGGCTGACTCATGGTCATCGGCAGCATGTAAAAAACGGACGAGGCGACCTAGTTTGGTGGGCGGAGCAGTATGGAGCGCAAATTGCGGTTTATGGCCATACCCATCAAAATGAAAACCAAGTACAGAACTCTGTATTAATATTCAACCCTGGAAGTTTGGACCATTTCCGGGATGAGGCGCCAAGCTGGGGGCGGGTCTCTATAGAAAACGGCAAGGTAGTGGAGGCGGAAATCCTTCATTTTCAAGGCTTTGAACCATTTTCGATAGAAAAGTAATTAAAAAATTTAAGGTTGTAAAGGCAACGTGATTGTGCTAAAATTAACGTAAAAATTATTTCCATCTATTTAAATTTATGTAGAAACAGGAGGAGTTGCTTTGCGTACCATTGAGGTTGCCAAAATTACTGAAGCTGTTGCCAAAATGTGCATGGATGCCTGCTACTATTTGTCGGACGACGTGTACAAAGCTTTAAAATCAGCTCAGGAGACCGAAGAATCTCCCCTCGGCAGAGACGTACTCAGTCAGATCGTCAAAAATGCCGACATCGCTCGTGAGGAAAGCGTGCCGATTTGCCAGGATACTGGCATGACCGTTATCTTTTTAGAGCTCGGTCAGGATGCGCATATCGTTGGAGGCGACTTAACGGAAGCCATCAATGCCGGCGTAGCGAAAGGTTATACCGAAGGATACTTGCGTAAATCGGTTGTGGAAGAGCCGCTGTTTAATCGTAAAAACACGACGAACAACACTCCCGCAGTCATTCATACTACCATCGTGCCAGGGGATAAGCTGAAAATTAAGCTGGCCCCGAAAGGCTTCGGCAGCGAAAACAAAAGCGGCATGAAGATGTTGGTTCCGGCTGATGGCGTTGAAGGCGTGAAAGCCGCTGTTCTTGATATTATCAAGCACGCAGGCCCGAATCCCTGTCCTCCTATGGTTGTCGGCGTAGGTATCGGCGGCACCATGGAAAAAGCGGCGTTGTTGTCGAAAAAAGCGCTGGTGCGCCGGATCGACAAGCGAAATGACCATCCGGAGTACGCCAAGCTAGAAGGGGAACTGCTGGAAATGATCAACAAGACCGGCATTGGACCTCAACTGGGCGGAACTACATCGGCTCTGGCAGTTAACATTGAATGGTATCCTACGCACATCGCCGGCTTGCCGGTATCTGTAAATATCAGCTGTCATGCTACCCGGCATGCCGATGTGGAACTCTAAGAAGGAGGTGTGAGAGAGATGGCCGAGAAGAAACGTATTACTACTCCGCTGAGCGCAGAAGTTGTTCGCGATCTGAAAGCTGGCGACAGCGTTCTGATTACTGGCATTGTTTACAGCGCTCGTGATGCTGCTCATAAAGTTATGACGGAAACCTTGGCGCGCGGTGAAAAACTGCCGGTGGATTTGACGAACCAGGTTGTATACTATCTGGGACCAACCCCTGCCAAGCCAGGTGCTGTAATTGGTTCTGCGGGCCCGACGACTTCTGGTCGTATGGACGCTTATGCGCCTACTTTGCTTGAGCAAGGTCTGCGTGGCATGATTGGCAAGGGCTCCCGTTCTAAAGAAGTCGTTGAGTCCATGAAGAAGAACGGCGCCGTGTATTTTGCCGCTGTTGGCGGAGCTGCTGCATTGATTGCCAAATGCATCAAAAAATACGAAGTGCTGGCTTACCCTGAACTCGGTCCGGAGGCGCTAGCTGCATTGACGGTAGAAGATTTTCCTGCCATCGTCGTTGTCGATAGTGAAGGGAATAGTTTCTACGAAGAAGGACAAAAACCATACCGGAAGATTTAACTCCTTGTTGAGCAATCCTATTAATGTCCTAAAAAATGCGGGCTTAGCCCGTGCATCATGTGCCCATCGAATACAGGAGGTAAAAGCATGAGCAACACTGAATTTTATATCCGGCGCCTTCATTCCATTTCGGGGATCGTGCCGATCGGACTGTTCCTCTTGGAGCATACTGCAACCATTTCTACAGCCTTGGTAGGTCCTCAAATGTTTAATGCCGGCGTTGAACACCTGGCATCCATTCCTACGTCGGTGATGATTCCTCTGGAAATCTTCGCCATTGCCATTCCTTTCTTGTTCCACATCATTTACGGTCTGATGTACGCGTTTGATGCACAGCACAATGTGGGCAACTATACATACGCCCGCAACCGTCAATTCTGGTTGCAACGGATGACGGCTTTCATTACCGTTGCTTTCTTGATCTGGCATGTTGGTTATATGCGTTTCTTCATGAAATACAGCCCTGGCATCAACTTCAATACGATGCATGACTATCTTAGCAATCCGATTGTTATGGTTTTGTATATTATTGGTTTTGTGGCTGCGATTTATCACTTCACAAACGGTCTCTTTACATTCTGCATCACCTGGGGTATTGCTGCCGGTCCGAAGGCGCAAAACTTTGTCAATAAGCTGGCATGGGGCCTTTTCGCTTTGATGAGCGTAGCTGGCGTTGCAGCAGTTGTCAAGTTTGCTGCAGGCGCATAATCCTCCCCATTCCATGTTGCTGTAATCTTAAATTTTGGAAATAAGGAGAGAACCCTAGTGAAAAAGAAAATTATTGTTGTTGGCGGCGGCCTTTCGGGCTTGATGGCCACTATGAAGATCAGCGAAGCCGGTGGCGAAGTCGATCTCTTCTCCCTTTGCCCTGTTAAGCGTTCGCATTCGGTTTGTGCGCAGGGCGGCATTAACGCCTGCATGAACACCAAAGGTCAAAACGACTCCATCGACGAGCATTTTGACGATACCGTCTATGGCGGCGACTTCCTGGCTGACCAGAAAGCCGTTCGCGGTATGATTGAATTGGCTCCGAAATTGATCGAAATGTTCGATCGCATGGGCGTAACCTGGACCCGTACTGCAGAAGGTCTTTTGGACCTGCGTAATTTCGGCGGCCAGAAAAACAAAAGAACTTGCTTCTCCGGCGCTACTACCGGCCAGCAGCTTTTGTACGCTCTCGATGAGCAGGTTCGTCATTGGGAAGTCAAAGGCACTGTTAAGAAATACGAAGGCTGGGATTTCCTGAAAGCCATTTTGAATGAAAAAGGCGAATGCCGTGGTATTGTGGCTCAGAACATGACCACTATGGAAATCGAAGCATTCCCTGCTGACGCTGTTATTTTGGCTACCGGCGGTCCCGGACTGGTGTTCGGCAAGAGCACTAACTCCGTTATTTGCACTGGCTCTGCCGTATCCAGCGCGTACCAGCAAGGTGCGTACCTGGGCAACAGCGAGTTCATTCAGCTGCATCCGACTGCCATTCCTGGCGACGACAAGCTGCGCTTGATGTCTGAGTCGGCTCGTGGCGAAGGCGGCCGTGTTTGGACTTATAAAGACGGCAAGCCTTGGTACTTCCTCGAAGAAATGTATCCGGCCTATGGCAACCTGGTGCCGCGTGACATCGCTGCTCGCGCCATCTTCAAGGTTTGCACGGAAATGAAGCTGGGCATCAACGGCGAAAACCAGGTATATTTGGACCTGTCTCACAT
>NZ_JAQUZF010000073.1:0-13566 GCF_028691475.1 Anaeromusa sp. | reverse complement strand
AGAAATGATCAATAATAGGATCACTATGCAAGATGTACGTTAAAAACATAAAAGCAGCATGTAGGAGGTAGTGCGTAATGGAACAAGGCACTGATAAAAAAGGCATTCTCCTGGAGTCGGGAACGAATGAATTTGAAATTGTAGAATTTGTAGTTGGTGATGTAACCTATGGCATTAATGTAGCGAAGGTTCGTGAGGTTATTAATTTGGTGCCTGTCACTAAAATGCCGAATGTGCATCCCTATGTGGACGGCGTGTTTACCTTGCGCGGGCGGGTTATGCCGTTGGTCAATTTGCCACGCTGCCTAGGACAGGGAACCGATAAAGAACCGACAAATATTATTGTTAGCGAACTGAATGAATTTTATGTTGGCTTTTTGGTTCACGGCGTGTCGCGAATTCATCGGATTTCTTGGAGCGCCATGGAAGAGCCGCCGGCGATCAGCAGCTCGGAAATGGTGGTAGGCATTGTGAAGATGGCTGAGAAAATGGTATTGCTGCTGGACTTTGAAAAAATCGTTTCTGAAATTAATCCGGAAATCAATCAAAAGCTGACCAGCATTCCTACGGCCAACGAACGGCTGACGAGCTTACGCAAAACTAAGCGTGTTTTGGTGGCGGAGGATTCGCCTTTATTGCGTGATTTGCTGGTGGGTACGCTTCGTGAAGCAGGCTATGAAGAAGTTATTGTCTGTCACAATGGCCAGCAGGCGTGGGAACGGCTAGACGCTATTGCCAAGTCTGGCGAAGATATGAACAACTATGTAAATATTGTTATTACCGACATTGAAATGCCGAAAATGGACGGACATCACCTTTTGAAACGCATTCGTGAGGAAAGTCGCTTGGCGGGATTGCCTGTATTCATCTTCTCTTCCTTGATTAATGAAGAAATGCGTCGTAAAGGCGAAAACTTGGGAGCGGACGGGCAAATTTCCAAGCCGGAAATTGTGCAATTAATCGATCTTATTGATAAGAAGATTCTGTAATTAAATAAGTTACGGAATTAACTTTTATAAGGTGCCCTTATGTTATTGACATGCAAAAAAAATATAAGTTATAATAAACCCATCGGCTGGAACACTGCTTAAAAGTTATGATGGTATACAGCGCGACGGGTTACAAAGTGAAGACTGGCTTGGCTTAAGAGACGTAGTATGGCAGTTTGCAAGCAGATGCCGGCAAAATGTTGTTTCTTTTGCATTACAAACAAGGCTTTGCGGATGAACCCGCAAAGCCTTTCTTTTTAGGAATGTGCTTGTTGTAACATACTTTCAGGCAGTGCGTCGAAAAAGTCCGCCGGAATCGTGTGAACGGTACAGGCGGCAAAGCCCATTTTGAAAAAAAGATTGGGAGGTACACGTTGTGCATATTGTTGTGTTTGTGAAGCAAGTGCCGGGGACAGAAAATGTCAAGATGGATCCTGAGACGGGAGTCATGATTCGCAGTGGCAAAGACGTCGTAATCAATCCTCTGGATGAAAACGCGTTGACAGAGGCCATCAAAATCAAAAATTCTCGTGATGATGTTCGGGTAACCGCCGTCAGCATGGGACCGCCTACTGCGGAAAAAGCTCTGAAAGAAGCCATTGCCTTAGGGGCTGATGCTGGTATTTTGGTTTCCGGGCGCGAGTTTGCTGGTTCGGATACGATTGCTACGGCAAAAGCCTTGGCAGCAGCGGTTCGCAAAGCTGGAGAAGTGGACATCGTTATTTGCGGCGAGCGCGCTACTGATGGTGAAACCGGCCAGACGGCCGCTATGGTTGCTCAATATCTTGACATGCCTGTGCAGACCTACGTGTCCGCCGTTGATGTTTTTGATGACAAAGTCATTGTAAAACGTACAGTTGAACGCGGTTTCGAACGGGTGGAAGTTCCCACTCCGGTGTTGATCAGCGTTAACAAAGATATTAATGAAGTGGGCATGCCTACGTTGAGCGGCAAATTGCACGCGAAAACCGTAGCTGTTGATGCTTACGACGCCGCTGGTCTGGGCATTGAGAAATGCGAAGTTGGCTTAGGTGGTTCGCCGACCCGCGTGGTAAAAGTATTTAGCCCGAAATTGGCGCGTGATACCATTATGCGTAAAGCCGATGGCACGACCAAACCCGTGGAAGAGCTTGTCGAATTCCTGGTCAAAAAAGAAGTACTGGGTTAATTTGGAATGAAATAGGGGGTAACGTGACGTGTCTACTTATCTGAACGCTGGCGTAGATCGCGAAAATTTCATGGCATCCTTTAAGGGTGTTTATATTCTGGGCGAGCAACGGAACGGCCAGATTTTGCCTGTAACTTATGAGCTGATTGCTCGCGGCCGCAGCTTGGCTGATGATTTGAATGCCAAGTTGACTTGTGTATTGTTGGGAGAAACTGTCGAAAATCCGGAACAAGCCATTACGCAAGGGGCTGACCGTGTTGTTTTCATTAAGGATGCTTCCTTGGCGCATTTCCTGCCGCGTCCTTACACGAACGCTATTTGCAAATTGGTTGAAGAAGAGCGTCCGGAGATTATCATTGCTGCAGCTACGACCACGGGCCGTACGGTTATGCCTCTGGTAGCCGCTAAGCTGCATACCGGTCTGACCGCAGACTGCACTTCGCTGACTATTGATGCAGACACCAAATTGCTGTTGCAAACCCGTCCGGCCATCGGCGGCAACATCATGGCTACCATTAAAACGCCTGACCATCGTCCGCAAATGGCGACTGTCCGGCCGCGTTCCTGCAAGCCCTTGGCTGCTGACGCTTCTCGTAAAGGCGAAGTAATCGAAAAGAAATTTGAAGGCGCTACCTTTGTGACGCCTGAAAAATTCCTCGAATTCATTACCGATACAACCCAGGCTGTAGGCGTGGAAGATGCTGAGATCGTCATTGCTGGCGGTAAAGGCATGAAGAACACAGATGGCTGGAAAATCATTGAAACGCTGGCTGAGCTTCTGAATGCCGGCGTAGGCGCTACTCGCGATGCGGTAGAGCTGGGCTGGACTACTTATTCTCACCAGATTGGCTTATCCGGCAAGACTGTTGCGCCGGTGCTGTATATCGCTATGGGGATTTCCGGTAAAATCGCCCATTTGGCTGGTATGCAAACTGCCGACGTGATTGTGGCTATCAACAAGGATCCCGAAGCGCAGATCTTCAAGGTCGCCGACTTCGGTATTGTTGGCGATGTACTTGAAGTCGGTCCTATGCTCATTGAAGCGGTGAAACAACTCAAGGCAAAAGCGTAAGGAGGATCCAGGCGATGCAATTCAACAAAGTAACCCAGAAACATATCGATGAATTGAAGGCCATCTTCGGCGACGCCAACGTATTGTTCGACGAAGAGAAGATGGATATGTACTCCCGCGACGAAGTATCCGACAAGCAGTGGGAGCATATGCCGGAAGTAGTAGTTAAAGCGGGTTCCGCTCAAGAAATCTCGGAATTGTGCAAATGGGCTAACGTCAACATGGTTCCAATCACTCCTCGTGGCGGCGGTTCCGGTCTGGCTGCAGGCGCGGTTCCTTTCAGCGGCGGCGTGGTTCTTTCCACAGAGCGCATGAACAAAGTTCATGAAATTGACACCCAGAACCTGTTTATGGTTCTTGAGCCCGGCGTAACCACCGGCGAAGTACAGGCATTGGCTAAAGAACAGGGCTTGCTGTATGCTGGCGATCCTTGCTCGGCTGACTCCTCCTTCATTGGCGGTAACATTGCCACTAATGCTGGCGGCAACCGCGCTGTAAAATATGGTACTACCAGCCGTCACGTATACGGTCTGGAAGTAGTAACCCCCGCTGGCGACATTGTCACCTTGGGCGGTAAAAACGTAAAAGACGTAACTGGCTATGACGTAGTGCATCTCATGGTCGGTTCCGAAGGCACCTTGGGCATCGTGACCAAAATTTGGCTGAAGCTCATTCCGTTGCCGAAATATGTGGCTGACTTGCTGGTTCCTTTCGAAAAAATGCAAGACGCCATCAATGTGGTGCCTAAAATCATGACTGCTGGCGTCGTGCCGACTTGCTTGGAGTTCATGGATAGCGACTCCATCAAGGCTGCAGAAATGTACCTCAATAAAAAGCTGCCTCATAGCGATGCTGGCGCTTATGTCATCATCGAAGTAGACGGCTCGACGGAAGAGCAAGTGCAGGCTGACTATGAAGCTGCAGGCAAAATGTGCATGGAAAATGGGGCGATGGAAGTATTTGTTTCCGACAACCTCTCTAGCCATGAGCGCATCTGGAAAGCTCGTAAATGCTACGCAGAAGCTCTGCGTATGCTGAGCCCTGTGTACTGCATGGAAGACATTGTTGTGCCGGTTTCGGAAATTCCGAAAGCCCTGGAAGGCATTGCTAAAATTGCTGCCAAGCACAGCTGCAGAATTCCGTCCGCTGGCCATGCTGGCGACGGCAACATTCACTGCACCATTCTGCGCGAAGATCGGGACGAGCATACCTGGCATGAACTAAAAGATGCAGTTCTGCCGGAAATTTATGAACTGACCTACTCTCTGGGCGGCAACCTGTCCGGCGAGCACGGTATTGGCGCTAAGCGGGCAGAAGCCATGGATCGTCATATGACACCTGAGCAGAAAACCGTATTTACTCTGGTGAAAAAAGCATTTGACCCCAATGGCATCATGAACCCTGGCAAAGTGCTGATCTAATTGATGCGTAAAAAGAGCTTCCCCGCAGGGGAGGCTCTTTTTTGTTATAATGAGATAGAATAGGAATCGCTGAATGAGGTGCAGGAAATGGCAAAAGGTTTGAAGCGGCAGCTAGATGCGAGATTTGCTCAAACGTTGGTGGATATTGTAGCGGCAGAACTGAATAAAAATGTAAATATTACAGATGAACATGGCGTCATTATTGCTTCTTTTAGCACGGAACGCATTACCCAAGTGCATGAAATTGCCGCAAATATGCTGCAGACAGGCGTGATTCGGGAATGCGCCGTCAGCGAAGAGGATGAGCGTCAATGGAAGGGCGTGCGTAAAGGCTGGAATGTACCTATTCTTTTTGAAAATCATTGTGTCGGTGTTATTGGCGTCAGTGGCGAACCGGATACTTCGGCGCCATATGCCAGATTGGCCGCCCGTTTTGTAGAGGCGGCTCTGCAGGCCAATGCACGTCAGGAAGAGCTGGTGCAGGCTCTGAACGAAAAGAAAGAGCTGCAGTCCAGTCTGATGAACCGGATCATTCAGGCCCAGGAAGAAGAACGCAGGCGTATCTCAAGGGAACTTCACGATGAAACAAGTCAGGCGTTGACATCAATTATTGTCGGCTTGCGTGTCTTAGCTGCCGGAGCTAAGGGGCAAGAGGAAGAAAGCAGCTTGCTGCAGATGCGCGATTTGGCGGTACAGACGCTGGAGGCGGTGCATCACCTGGCCGTGGAATTGAGACCTATCCTTTTGGATGATTTAGGGCTGCTGGCCGCGGTGCAGAAGTATATCGAAGGGTATATGAAGCAATATGGCATACAGGTTCAATTGCATGTAAGCAATATGCATAGGGAACGCTTTCCTAGCGAGCTGGAAACAACAATTTATCGGATCTTGCAGGAAGCTTTGACCAATGCAGCTCGTCATGCTCAAGCAGAACAAATCGACGTAACCCTGGCTAAACAGCGGGGGAAAATTATTTTGGTAGTAGCAGATAACGGCATCGGTTTTGCGGATGGGCGCTACACGGGGCATCAGGGGTATACGGCCCTTGGCATTTATGGCATGCGCGAGCGGACGGCTTTATTGGATGGAACCCTGGAAATCAAGTCGTCTCCTGGAGATGGAACGACGTTGATCGTGGAGATTCCTTTGCGTAGACGTAAAAAAACGGAAGAAATTTAGCGAGAAGTATAAACTTCAAAATACAGAGCAACTAAGAAACCTTGAGAGGGTAGTGGAGGCAGGGTGCGCAGCCTAAGTAAGGAGAGAGGCATGGTTTATAAAAGTTGTCAGTGGATTCGAGATAAAAAAACGGTGAGACTCGCGATTGCGAATCTCACCATTTTTATTAGAAAAATTATGCTTTTTTAGCGCCAGCCTGGTAAGAGCGATCCAAAAGTTGAATCACATGGTAGCAGTTTTGCGGCTGGTTGTTTTGAACCAAGCCATCAGTAAGAAACATACGGCAGCTGGGGCAGCTGGTTGCGACATTGTCGGCCTTGGTAGAGGCAATGTCGGCAATTTTCTTGTCGTTAACCTGACGCGCAAGGTCGTAATGCGCCAAGTTGAAGGAGCCTCCTGATCCGCAGCAACGGTCAGGCGCACTCATTTCGACGAACTTCAAGCCAGGGATGGCATTGAGAATTTCGCGAGGCTGTTTAGTGACCTTTAGACCGCGAGCCATATGGCAAGGGTCATGCATGGTAATGGTTTCGTTGACTGGACCAAGAATGTCTTTGCGGAAGGGGAGAACGTCTACTAGAAATTCGCTGATTTCGTAGGTCATGTTCGCCAGTTTTTCCGCGCGCGCTTTCATTTGCGGATCATCATGGAAAATATGGGGATATTCAATTTTCAAGGCTTCGGCGCAAGAACCGCAAGAAGCGATAACTGCATCCAAGTTATATTTTTTGATAGCGTCTTCAAAGACTTCGATGTTGTGTTTCGCGAAAGCCTGAGTCCGCTCAGTCTGGCCGTAAACATAGACCGGCGTGCCGCAGCAATGCTGAGTACTGGGGATGACGATTTCAACATCGTTGGCTTTGAGGACATTGACTACCGATTGTCCCATATCTGTGTAGATATAGTTAATGGTGCAGCCTGTGAAAAAGCCGACTTTTTTCTTGGGGTTAGCAACAGTGATACGCTCCGGAACCTGGCTGCGGAACGGTGTTGCAGCAAAGGGAGCCGTAATACGCCGTGCGTCCATGCCGGGCATGGGGAAACGGGCGACAGCAGCCATGGGACGAGGCAGCTTTTTGAAGCTCAAAGGCCCGAAAAGGCCAGCCATGCGCAAAGCAAAGTCAAAAAGCTGACGATGCTTGAGCAGGTTGAAGACATTCTTTTTGATAGGGCTCAAGCCGCGCGCCTTGGCTGCTGCTCGACGTCCACGAATGATAAGCTCATCCGCAGGAACGCCGCAAGGGCATTTCGTGGCGCAGGCTTTACAAGACAGACAGGTGAGCATGATCTTTTCGAATTCTTCACTATACGGAAGCTGGCCTTTTAAAACCCCTTCCATTAGCGCCAGTTTGCCGCGAGCAACGGCGCTTTCTTTGCCGATTTCTTTGTAAAGAGGGCAAACTGCCATGCAGTTGCCGCATTTCATACAATTAGAAAGGGCATCTTCGATATCCTTTAAAAGAGATGTATCTTGGGCGTGTAAATCCGCTCCTGTGATTTGGTTGCTCATGGCTTAACACTCTCCTACTAGTTTGCCAGGATTGAGGATCAGATTGGGGTCAAGGGCGCGCTTAATGGAACGCATAGCATTCATGGCGGCAGGACCATGCTGATCTTCCATATAGCGAAGTTTGCCCAAGCCGATACCGTGCTCGCCGGATAAAGTACCGCCTAATTTCAAAGCGCCAAGGAAAATGTCATCCATGGCTTTATATACGCGGCCCATTTCTTCTTCATCGCGCAAGTCGCAAACGATGGTAGGATGCATGTTGCCGTCGCCGGCATGTCCGAAGGTGCCGATGGTAACATTGTACTTTGCAGCTGCATCATTAACTAAGCGAATCATAGCTGCAACCTGGTTACGGGGAACCGTAGCATCTTCCACAAATGTGGTAGGACGCAATTTGGCCAGAGCCGGCAGGGCGGCACGGCGAGCAGCCCAGAGATTGTCGCGATCTTGTGCATTTTTAGCTAATTGAGCTTGACCGTCATATTTGTTGAGGATTTCTACTACCTTGGCAGCTTCTTTTTCCACAACTTCCGGAAGACCGTCTACTTCGATCAGAACAACGGCTTCGGCGTCCAAAGGAAGGCCGCATTTTGCGTAATCTTCTACAGTGCGGATGGTAGCATTATCCATAATTTCCAGCGTAGCCGGAATGATTTTAGCAGCTACAATGGCGGAAATAGCTTGGCCGGCTTTATCCAGATCATGGAAAACAGCCATCATGCTTTTTTGAGCTTCCGGAGCGGGAACCAATTTCAAAATCAGCTTGGTGATAACGCCCAGAGTGCCTTCGGAACCAACCATAAGCTTGGTGAGGTCATAGCCGGAGACATCTTTTACATTTTTGCCGCCGCAGTTGATGATTTCGCCGCTGGGAAGAACTACTTCCATACCCATGATATAATGCTTGGATACGCCGTATTTCAAACCACGCAGGCCGCCTGCGTTTTCTGCAGCAGTGCCTCCGAGAGTAGCCGTGGCAACAGTGCCCGGATCCGGCGGATAAATAAGGCCGTTTTTAGCAACCTCTGCGTTTAAAGTGGCAACGATTACGCCGGGCTCGGCCACGGCAACTAGGTTTTCCAAATCAACTTCGATAATTTTGTCAAAACGGGTCATCAGCAACACGATGCCGCCTTTGGTAGGACAGGTGCCAGCGCTCAGGTTCGTGCCGGAGCCGCGCGTGTAAACCGGGATTTTGTTGGCATTAGCTACCTTGAGGATCTGGGAAACTTCTTCTGCATTTCCCGGGATGACAACAGCGTCCGGCATATGCGCGTGGCCGGGTGTTGCATCATAAGAATAGGTGTACAAATCTTCCGGGCTGGTTAGAACATGGTCGGTACCGACAATCTTTTTGAGTTCCTGGATTTGGGTTTGTTGCATACCTTTTCTACCCCTCTACTTATAAATTTTGACAATAGAAATAATAAAATAATATAAATAATCGAATCTATCACAATTATAGTTCGAACGTTCATCCTTGTACAGGGGGTATAAAAGGTAACCTTCGGTAAGATATACTGTTATAAGCGTGTGGGGTAAAGCATTACAACGTTATGTGTTGATGAGCTTGTAACGGATGGCATAGTTTACAAGTTCTGATTTTTTACTCACGTTTAGCTTGTTCATAATGCGAGAACGGTAGGTGTCTACGGTTTTAGCGCTGATGGAAAGCATTTCTGCAATTTCGCTGTTTGTATGACCTTGGGCTAAAAAGCGGAGGACTTCCCGCTCTCGAACGCTGAGCAGGACATAAGGATTTTGATTGTCCGGTTCGTTGACAGAGGTGCGGAGCAGGCTTTCGATCAATGTTTGAGAAATTGTTTCATTTAAATGTTTTTTTCCTTCGTGAATCTTGACAATACCCTCAATTAATTCCGTGTCCGCAGACTTTTTCAAGACATAACCGTCGGCGCCAGCGCGCATAACTTCCTTAATATATTCCTCATCGTCATACATGGTAAGAACCAGTACGCGGCAGGGAAGGTTACGCGAGCGAATTTCTTTAAGCACATCGACGCCGGTCATGCCCGGCATAGACAAATCCAAAATAAGAACATCCGGCGAAAGGTGCTCTACCATATGCAAGGCTTCCAAACCGTCACCTGCTTCTCCGATGACTTCGAATTGGGGTGAGCAGTGAAGCAGGGCTTTAAGGCCGGACCGCAGTACGGCATGATCATCTGCCAGGATAATGCTGATTTTTTTCATGGACGTAAAACTCCTTTCGCAAAGAGCCGCTGCTTTACGCAATGGTTCCATAATGCTTCCTTTTAGCATAGCACAGAGGCGACAGCAGGGAAAGCGTCGATTCCCTTGTCAGGGTGCGGTGAATCTTCTATAATATAAAGAAATTGTGATGAGGCGGGCAAGGTTGATCGGATTGTCTGCTTTGTCGGCGATAGGGCGAGGAGTTGTGACATGCATCCATATCTTTTTTTTATTGGTGACTTTCCTGTGCGTTCTTATGGCATGGTGATGATGTTGAGTATTGTTTTGGCAACTGCAGTGGCTTACTTTTTGGCCAAACAGGATGGCCGCTGGCATCAGCATGTGCCTGATTTTGGAATTTGCTGCGGCTTTGCCGGGTTAATAGGAGCACGCCTTTGGGATGTGTTCTTTTTCGACTGGAGCTATTATCAGCATCACCTTTTGGAAATTCCTTTTGTTTGGCAAGGCGGCATGGCCATTCAGGGAGGGGTGGTATTCGGCGCGTTGGCTGGCTATTGGTATACTAAGCGCCATGGCATTGACACCTGGGCTTTTGCAGATATTGCAGCCGCACCTGCTGTGATTTTCGGCCAGGCATTGGGACGGGCTGCTAACTTGCTTAATGGTGACGCTTTTGGTCGTCCCACAGGAGAAAGCTTCGGTATTGTTTATCCCACTGGGTCTCTAGCGCAGCATACTTACGGCATGCAGCCACTCTGGCCGGCGGAGATCTGGGAGGGACAGCTCGACCTGGTTATCTTCGCGTTGCTGCTGCTGTTGCGGACAACAAATCACCGCAAGGGACAAGTGTTTGCTTGCTATGTATTTTTATATTCAACGGCGCGTTTTGGCCTGGAATTTTTGCGGGGCGATTACGGGACCTTGCTTTGGGGGCTTAAATCAGCACAGTTGACAGGAGGCGCTATGGCCGTGCTGGCGTTGCTCGTTTTTGCGCTTTTGGGACGGTTTGGAAAACCTATTCGTGATATAAGCGACAATTGACTCTCTTAGTAGATTTAGTTATAATATATCTCATATTGGGTTCTTATATAAAAATCCAAAGACGCAAACTAGTATGTAAGAATAGGCTTCAGAGAGTTGGCGGTCGCTGTGAGCCAATGCCATGGACTTACGGAACTCTTTGCAGAGGAGCGGCGCTGAATTTGCAGTAAGCGTTGCCGCGTCGCCGGCGTTATTGGTTGGAGAGGATGTCTGCGTTTGTTTAGGCATCAAGCAGGGTGGTATCGCGGGTGCGCTCGTCCCTGGCACAATGCCAAGGGGCGTTTTATTTTTTTTAGAAGGAAGGAAGCAAAGACGATGATTGAAAATAAGTATGTTCCTTTCGAAATTGAACGGAAATGGCAAGAAAAATGGCACGAGGAAAGCCTTTACCAGACTAGTTTGAACCGACAGAAACCGGAATACTATGTTTTGGAGATGTTTCCTTATCCTTCCGGCAATCTACATATGGGTCATGTGCGCAATTATTCCATTGGCGACGTTATCGCCCGCTTTAAAATGATGCAAGGCTATAATGTGCTGCATCCTATGGGGTGGGACGCGTTTGGCATGCCAGCGGAGAATGCCGCTATTAAAAATGGCATCCATCCGGCAAACTGGACTTGGTCCAATATCGACAACATGCGGCGTCAACAGCAGGAATTGGGCTTGTCTTACGATTGGAGCCGCGAGGTGGCTACATGCCATCCGGAATACTATCGCTGGACGCAATGGCTGTTTTTGCTCTTTTTAGAGCGCGGCTTGGCTTATAAAAAGAAGGCTTCCGTTAATTGGTGTGACGAATGCAATACTGTATTGGCTAATGAGCAGGTTATTGACGGTCACTGCTGGCGTTGTGATTCGGCAGTTGTCAAAAAAGACCTGGAACAATGGTTCTTCCGTATTACCGACTATGCGGATCGTCTCTTGGAAGATTTGGACGAACTGAAAGGCTGGCCGGAGCGGGTAAAAACTATGCAGGAAAACTGGATTGGCCGCAGCGAAGGCGCAGAGTTTTCCTTTGATTTGCCCGAATTGGGCGAAAAAATCCCTGTTTATACCACACGGCAGGATACCGTATTTGGCGTTAGTTATGTTGTTTTAGCGCCAGAGCATCCGTTGGTGGAGAAAATGATTGCCGGCCGCCCGGAAGAAGCTGCAGTGCGCGCTTTTGTGGAAAAAGTGCGTTCTATGAATGAAATCAGCCGTACTTCTTCGGAAACGGAAAAGGAAGGCATTTTTACCGGCGTTTATGCGGTTCATCCATTTACAGGAGAACCGGTTCCGGTATGGGTAGCTAACTATGTGCTGTACGAATACGGCACAGGCGCTGTCATGGGCGTGCCGGCCCATGATGAACGCGACTGGATTTTTGCCGGTAAGTACGGTTTGCCGAAAAAAGTGGTGGTACAGCCGGAAGGGCAGATTTTCGATGTGGCTTCCATGGAAGGCGCTTACGACGGAGCCGGCGTACTTGTTGATTCCGGACGTTTCAGCGGCTTGAGCAATGAGGCGGCTAAAAGCGCCATTGCTTCTTGGCTGGAAGACCAAGGCGTAGGAACGCGGCGGGTCAATTATCGTTTGCGTGATTGGCTGGTATCCCGTCAGCGCTATTGGGGCGCGCCTATTCCTGTGATTTATTGTCCTGAGTGCGGCGTTGTACCGGTGCCGCAGGAAGATTTGCCGGTGCTGCTGCCGGAAAATGTGCGTTTTGACGCTGGCGTAGTCTCTCCCTTAGCGGATGCGGAAGAGTTTGTGAAATGCAAATGCCCGAAATGCGGAGCTGACGCGCGGCGTGAAACGGATACAATGGATACCTTTATTTGCTCTTCTTGGTATTATTTGCGTTATACGGATCCGCGCAATACCCAGGCGCCTTTTGATATGGGGAAAGGCGACTACTGGATGCCGGTAGACCAATATATTGGCGGTATAGAGCATGCTATTTTGCATTTGCTGTATTCTCGCTTCTTTACTAAGGTATTAAAGGATGCCGGCTTGATTAATGCCAATGAACCCTTTAAGAACTTGCTTACCCAGGGTATGGTGCTTAAAGACGGTTCGAAAATGTCGAAATCTAAGGGCAATGTCGTAGCTCCAGGGGAGATTGTTGAAAAATACGGCGCCGATACAGCCCGTTTATTTATTCTTTTTGCAGCGCCTCCGGAACGGGATCTGGAGTGGAGCGATCAGGGCGTAGAAGGCGCCTTCCGTTTCTTGGGTCGTTTCTGGCGGATCATGCTTCACTATGCACAGTTTATGCCTGCTGAGGAAAACGGCGAATACGCGCCAGAACAGCTGGAAAAAGAAGCGAAAGAATTACGCCGGGCGCTTCATGGCACCATTAAAAAGGTGACTGAGGACGTTGAACAGCGTTTTAACTTCAATACAGCGATCAGTTCCATTATGGAATTGGTTAATGCTATGTATGCTTTGAAAGAGGAGCCGAAAGCCCAGGTTTCCGGTTTGGCGCAGGAACTAGTTTCGTCTTCACTGCGTCTAATTGCCCCTTTTGCGCCGCATATGGCCGAGGAGCTTTGGCAGCTTATCGGCGGAAATGGCAGTGTGCATAAGCAAAGCTGGCCGGTGTATGATGATGCAGCTTTGCAGGTGGAAGAAGTGGAATTGGTTCTGCAGATCAACGGCAAGGTGAGAGACAAGATCGTTGCTCCTGTTGGTCTGAACGCTGCCGAGCTGGAAACGCTGGCTATGGGGCAAGAACGGGTGCAACAGGCGATTGGTGACAAAAAAGTTGTAAAAGTTATTTGTGTGCCGCAAAAATTAGTGAATATTGTAGTAAAATAGAAACAGAGTAAAGAAGACATTGGCAAGGCCGATGTCTCTCTAAAAAAGGAGCTGTTACTATGGCAAACTGCAACGAAACGAACTGTATTTGTCCGAAGAACAACTGCGAGCGGCACGGCAAATGCTGCGAATGCATCAATTTTCACCGCAATAATCAAAATCAAGTATTTTGCATGCGAGAAGGAAATTATACGGGAAAATAAAAGGTCTAT
>NZ_JAQUZF010000072.1:0-13583 GCF_028691475.1 Anaeromusa sp. | reverse complement strand
AAAAAAGTTTGCTTCATTTGGGTCAATACGTTGCTTTCAATCGCCGCGGCCTTGGCTGCCGAAGCATCGCCGGAGGAAACATTCCAGCCTACTTCTATGTAGCCATTTTGTTTAAGCAACTCCCAGTAGCCTTTGTTGAAGCTGCCTGTAGAGCCTCCGGGAGCTCTGGAAATGCGGGGACGGCAAAGAATAATGGATTTAAGCAGCTCGTCAGTATGGTTTAGCTGCGCTACATAACTTTGCGGCGATTGGTATAGGCTTTTGTAAATATGATCGTACGTATGATTGCCTATCGCCTGACCTTCGGCAAAAAGGCGTTTTACTAGATCAGGATGTTTTTCGATTTGCGTACCCACTAAAAAAAAGGTAGCCTTAACTTGTTCTTTTTTTAAGATATCCAGAACCGCCGGCGTATTTTGCGGATCAGGGCCGTCATCAAAGGTAAGATAAACTACTTTGGCGGCTTTATAGGGCTGCGCAGTTGGAAGACTGAGGGGGAGATTGGCCCGCAGGCGTTCATTGGTAAGATAGGAGTCGTACAAAGGGCGGCCTTCTTCCGCTAAGGGCTCGTCGCCAGGATGCTCTGGCAACATAAAGATGGCGGGCGAGCTATTGCTTTGCGAAAGTGTCGGCGAAGGTTCATCTACAGCAATCGGAACGTCCCAGAGCTGAATCGCCCAAGTAATTAGGGGGAAGGCGGCGCAGAGCAAAATAGCGCTGAACAGGGACAAAGCGAAGGCGCGTCGCGAAAAAACAAAACGGGGGGACTTCATGATAAACAAGACTCCTTTGTGTATAGTGATTTGAAATATTGGACAACTGATCCAGTTCGTATTCTAGCACAGTAAAACGAGCTTGTTAAGAGGGGACAGGATTTTGCGTTCCCGAAGAAAGTAGGATATAATATTGATTTAGCGACAACTAGTTATGGTTGAATGAAGGAGGAATGGCGTGTTTTCGTTAGATGCCGATTTGATTTTTCGTGTGCCGGCTCTTTTGATTGCCTTAACCGTGCATGAATATGCCCATGCGAGAGCAGCTGTGGCCATGGGGGACGATACACCGCGCCAGCTTGGCAGAGTAACTTTGAATCCGCTAGCTCACTTGGATCCAGTAGGTTTGCTGATGCTTTGGCTGACGCAATTTGGCTGGGCCAAGCCGGTGCCTATTAATCCCAATCGTTTTCAGTCGTACCGCAGCGGTATGATCTGGGTTTCCTTGGCAGGTCCTCTCAGTAATGCAGTGATGGCTTTGGTAGCGGCAATCGCTTTAGGAGCTTGTAAAGTCTGGGGGCTGGGAATTCCGGAAGTGTGGAAAGTACTAGCTTGGACAAGAGATTATAACATTATATTAGCGATTTTCAACTTGCTGCCTATTCCGCCGTTGGATGGCTCTAAAGTAATTAGTTTATTTCTGCCTTGGAAATACGCCGAATTATATGAAAGGATTACTCCTTATAGTCCGGTAGTTCTTATTGCCTTAGTGTATATAGGCGTTATCGGTACTATTGTTTATCCTTTTCAAATTGCATTATATCTTGCCATTCAAACCATTGTTGGCATTTTATTTTTTTAGGAGGATTTCAACATGACAGTAAAAGGACGCATTTTCAGCGGCATGCAGCCGTCTGGAAATTTTCATCTGGGGAACTATTTAGGAGCGTTGGAAAACTGGGTCAAGCTGCAAGACCAATATGAATGCTTTTTTTGTGTTGTAGATTGGCATGCGTTGACTTCGACTTTTGAAAATACGGAAGCCCTGCCGCAACGGACGTATGAAATGGCGCTGAACTGGCTGAGCGCCGGCCTGGACCCGGAGAAAAATACTATCTTTATTCAGTCGCAGGTCAAGGAGCATGCAGAGCTGCATCTGCTGCTTTCGATGATGACGCCTCTGTCTTGGTTGGAACGGGTGCCTACTTATAAAGATAAACTGGCGCAATTGGGCAGCCAGGGCAAAGATATCAATACCTATGGCTTTTTGGGCTATCCTGAGCTGATGACGGCAGACATTGCCTTGTATAAGGCGGACACGGTGCCGGTAGGTATTGATCAGCTGCCCCATTTGGAGTTGACCCGGGAGATCGTGCGGCGCTTCAATAATCTTTACGGACGGGAAGTTTTTGTGGAACCGAAGGAAATGCTGAGCCAGGCTTCGCTGCTGCCGGGCTTGGACGGACGTAAAATGAGCAAGTCCTATGGCAATGAGATTCCTTTTGCCGCCAGTGAAAAAGAGATTCGTGAAAAAGTACGGCAAATGGTAACCGACCCGCAGCGAGTACGCCGTACTGATGTAGGAAACCCGGATGTTTGTCCGGTATTTACCTTCCATAAGGTATTTTCACCGGCTGTTGTAGTGACAGAAATTGACCAGGAATGCCGCAAAGCGGGAATCGGCTGCGTAGACTGTAAAAAACGTCTCGCAGACCATATGGCGGGCGCCTTGGCTCCAATCCACGAACGGAGAGTCGTGCTGGAGCAGCAGCCGGAGCGAGTGTACGAAATTTTGGCTGCTGGCGCTGAAAAGGCGCGCAAAGTAGCCAACGAAACCATGCGCAGCGTTCGCGAAGTTATGCATTTGCCGAACTAAGCGAATGGAAGCATATCGCATCCGCTTAGAAGGCTTTGAGGGGCCAATGGCTCTTTTGCTGCATTTAATTGAAAAAAACAGACTGGATATTTACGATATTCCGATTGCCGATGTGACGGTGCAGTATCTGGCGTACTTGCGCGAGATGGAAGAATTCAACATGGAGATTGCCAGTGGATTTTTAGTAATGGCCGCTACATTGTTGCAAATTAAGTCCAGGCTGCTTCTGCCGGTGGCTGCTGTCGAAGAAGAGGAAGAAGAGGGACTGGACCCGCGCAAGGAATTAGTAGATCGGCTTTTGGAGTATCGGCGATTTAAGATGCTGGCCCAGCTTTTGGGTGAGCGCTGGCAATTGAGGCAGGGGGTTTATACGCGCCCGTCACAGCTGCCGGAACCAGCCCGCCCGTTGCCTGCAGGTCTCACGCCGCAAGTTCTTTTACAAGCGTTGACGGCGTTGTGGGAAAGCCGCCTGCCCCAAACGCAGGCGGTCGTAGAACGAGAAGAAATCAGTATTCAAGATAAAATGGCCGATGTGGTACGCCTGTTGCAAGAACGTCGTTGTGTTCCTTTTGAAGATTTGCTGATTCGCAGTGGCTCGCGGGGGGAAGTGATCGCTTCGTTTTTGGCGGTGCTGGAACTGGTTCGCTTACAGCGGGTGCGCGTGCGGCAGCTTCAGTCCTTCGGGCCGATGGAAATCATTTTGTCTTGCGAGGAGGAACAGACTTGTTTTATCAGCACTTGAAGGCGCCGTTGGAGGCGCTCTTGTTTGCCCACGGAAAACCTGTATCTGTTTCGGTTCTCGCGGAAGTGCTGCAAGTGGAGGAAGAACATATTTTGTTGCTTCTGGCGGAAATGCAGGAAGAATATGGCCGAAGCGAACGGGGCATCATGCTCTATGAAGTGGCGGGCGGTTTTCAATTAGGCACAAAAGAAGAGTGGGCTTCGCTGATTACCGCGCTGGCCGGAGCTCGTGAAAGCAAGTTGTCAGCGCCAGCGCTGGAAACATTGGCTATTATTGCCTTTAAGCAGCCTGTGACGAAGCAAGAGATGGAAGAAATTCGCGGTGTGCGTATCGACAAAGTGCTCACGCAATTAGTGGAACGAGGCTTGATTCGTGAAGTGGGAAGAAAAGAATCTTTGGGGCGCCCTATCTTATACGGCACGACCGAAGACTTTTTGGAATGCTTTGGCCTGCGCGATTTGCAGCAGTTACCTGATTTGCAGAACTTGCTGCCGAATGAAGCTGCCAACACCGAAGAAAAAAATGAAGGTTAGGAGTTTCGGATTTTCATGGCGCGAAAAATTCTCTGGTTATTCGTTTTTACCAGTGCTTTTTACAGTTTGACAGTTGGCTCGGTGCAAGCGACACCGGCAGTGACGGCAAAAGCCGCTATTATCATGGATGCAACGACAGGGGAAGTCTTGTACGCCAAAGATGCGGAAAGCCGCCGGTATCCAGCCAGTACGACCAAGATGATGACCTTGCTGGTGGCTCTTGAAAAGGGGCGACTCGATGATTGGGTTGTTGCAAGTAAGGCGGCGCATGAAACCGAAGGATCGTCGTTGTACCTGGAAGCTGGAGAAAAGCAAAGACTTTTAGACTTGTTATATGGGATCATGCTGGTTTCGGGCAATGATGCGACAGTGGCTGTTGCTGAACACATTGCCGGCTCGGTGCCGGCCTATGCTCGTTTGATGACGCAAAAAGCGCAAGAAATTGGCGCTGTAAATACGCAGTTTGCCAATTCCAGCGGGTTGCCGGACCCTAAGCATTATTCGACAGCCCATGACTTGGCTAGGATTGCCGCTTATGGATATCGCACGCAGCCGTTATTTGCGGAGATTGTCTCTTCTAAACGCCGGGTCATGCCTTGGCCAGGTAAAGGCTATGATCGGGAAATTTTCAACGAGAATCGGATGCTTTGGTTATATCCTGGCGCTAATGGCGTTAAAACCGGTTATACGGACGCTGCGGGCCGTTGCTTGGTCTCGGCGGTAAAACGCAACGGCTTGCAATTAATTTCGGTGGTGTTAGACAGCGAACGCATGTGGGACGATTCCATTGCGCTTTTGGATTACGGCTTTGGCGTTGTTAAAGCTAAAAATCTGCTGTTGCAAAATCAAAAGGTAGCGGATGTGGCTGTTTTAGATGGTTTGGAAAAACAGATTTCTTTATATGTTGCGCAGGATATTGTTGTGCCGGAATCGCGTAACGGCGCAGGCAATACCTACCGCCTTGCGGTGCAAAAACCAGACACCATTGCCGCTCCGGTACGCCGGGGCGATGTTGTCGGCACGGTACGGATTTTGCGCGGGGAGGAAGAAGTGACGGTAATGCCGCTTCTGGCCGGACAAGACGTGGAGCGGCGGTCCTTATTTCGTTTGGCGGCTCTCTCGGCGGAAGATGTGTGGACTTGGGTAAAAGTGGCCTTTGCCAGGCTGCTGTCGGATGGAAGACAAGCCTAGAATACGGCTGTCTTGGGAAAATTAAGGAGGCGGAAATGCAGGAACGCTTGCAGAAAATATTGAGTCATGCCGGAGTAGCTTCACGCCGTGAGGCGGAACGCTTAATCAGTGAAGGGCATGTAAAGGTGAACGGAAAGGTTGTAACCGAAATGGGAACCAAGGTGGATGCGGGCAAAGACCGTATTCAGGTGGATGGTCGTCTGGTAGCGAAAGAAAAGCTTGTATATTTACTTTTATATAAGCCCAAGGGCTGTGTGACGACATCCAAAGACCCGGAAGGACGCCAAACGGTTCTGGACCTATTAGAGGGAATTGACGCCCGCGTATATCCCGTAGGGCGGTTGGACTACCATACGGAAGGTCTGTTATTGTTGACGAATGACGGCGAATTGACTCAAGCTTTAATTCATCCACGGCATCAGGTCGAGAAAGAATACCTGGTACAGGTAAAAGGCATTCCTTCGGAAGAGAAGCTGGATCGCTTGCGGGCCGGCATTCGCTTGGAAGATGGTGTAACTGCGCCAGTAGAAGTGCGGCTGCAGGAAGTTTTGCACGAAAAAAACCGCTCCGTGTTGACGGTGGTGCTGCGTGAAGGGCGTAATCGGCAAGTGCGCAGGATGTTTGACGCCATCGGCTTTCCAGTGTGGTCGTTAAAGCGAATCCGGTTTGCTTTTTTGACGCTTCAAGGCGTGCGCCGAGGAAAATGGCGTCACTTGACGACGGAAGAAGTGGCCGACTTATATCAGTTTAAACCAGAGTAGATATGGAGAGACCCTATAATAGGGTCTTTCTTGATATATCGAAGTAGAAATATAAGCGTGGTCCGAAAAACAAATGAAGTCGGTTTTGTATTGATGAAAGGATAGAACTATATGGAAGAGCGGAAAACAATTGCCGTTATCGGCGCTGGCGCGGCGGGTCTCATGGCGGCTTTAGCGGCTGCCGAGGCTGGAGCTGCGGTGACAATATACGAAAAAATGGGTCGTCCAGGGCGGAAAATAGGCATTACCGGCAAGGGACGCTGCAATGTGACCCATGTCGGAGAGCGGGAGCGGTTTCTCAAAAACATGGTAGGAAACGGCAAGTTTCTTTATAGCGCCTGGAACGCCTTGGATAATGACGCTTTGCGGGAAATGCTGCGCTGCGCCGGCGTGGAGACGAAGGAAGAACGCGGCGGCAGAGTTTTCCCGGTCAGTGAAAAGGCGGCTGATGTAGTGGCGGCTTTTGAACATACCTTGCGCCGCCTCGGCGTGGCTTTTCGTTTAAAAACTCCTGTGCAGGAGTTGTGGCAAGAGGACGAGCGTCTTTGCGGCGTCACGCTGGCTGACGGCAGACGGGAGAAGGCCGACGCCGTGATATTGGCAACCGGCGGCGCTTCCTATCCAGGAACAGGCAGTACCGGCGACGGCTATCGCATGGCCGAAGCGGCCGGGCATACCTTAACGCCGCTGCAGCCGGCGCTGGTTCCACTGGAAGTGGAAGAAGAGTGGGTAAAAGAATTGATGGGCTTGTCTCTTCGCAATGTTGAAGCCTCGCTATGGGTGGACGAAAAATGCGTGGCCTCAGAGTTTGGTGAAATGCTCTTCACCCACTTTGGCTTATCCGGACCGATTATCCTGACGTTGAGCCGCCAGGCGGTCATGGCTGTAGCCGCAGGCAGTTTTGTGGAAATACGCGTTAACTTGAAGCCGGCGCTGACAGCGGAAGTGTTGGATAAACGCCTGGCACGGGATTTTGCTTCCTTAGGCCGTAAAAAGGCGGTACATTGTCTGGACGAGCTGCTGCCAGCTTCGCTGCGACCGGTAGTGCTGGATTTGGCTTTTATTAATACCGCGAAAGAGATTGGCCAACTGACGCGAGAGGAGCGTCATCGTTTACTGGAGCTGCTCCAAGCGCTGCCTTTTACGGTGACCGGAGCTAGACCCTTGGCGGAAGCTATTGTAACCGCCGGAGGCGTGTGCGTGAATGAGGTAGATCCGCGTACCATGAAGTCTAAAAAGGTAGAGGGGTTGTATCTGGCTGGGGAAGTGCTGGATATTGACGGCAACACAGGCGGGTTTAATCTGCAGGCGGCATTTTCTACCGGTTATTTGGCGGGCCGCAGCGCTGCGCAATAAAAATGCAGTAAACTAGTCTGGGGAAAAGGAAAATGCAAGGGGCAGCGTGAATTAAAATTAAGATAGAAGCAGATTTGTGAAAACGTATCGGAGGGCTGGTCATGATCATATTTATGCAAATGCCTACTCCCGGGCAAGTGCAGCGAGTGTTGGAAAAATTGCACCAGTGCGGCCTGGATGCCCAAGTATGGCAGACAGGCGGGCGGACAGTGGTTACGGCGATCGGGGAAAATGACGATGTAGACCCCGAGGCTTTCGAACGCTTAGATGGCGTGGAAAAAGTAGTGCAGACGCGGACGCCCTTTAAGCTTGTCAGCCGTTCTTTTCAAGCGGAAAACAGCCTGATTCGCGTCGGCGAAGTTGTTTTTGGCGGCGAACAGGTGCCGGTTATTGCTGGTCCCTGCGCCGTGGAAAGCTATGAGCAGTTTGCGGAAACGGCTCGCCTGGTCAAAGCTGCTGGTGCAGTGATGCTGCGCGGCGGGGCCTATAAACCGAGAACGTCGCCGTATAGTTTTCAGGGCTTGGAAGAAGAAGGTCTGCGGATTTTGCGCGCTGTTTCCGATGAAGTGGCCTTGCCTGTAGTTTCAGAGGTAACCGATCCTAGAGCGGTGGAGACCGTCTGCAAGTATGTGGATATGCTGCAAATCGGCACGCGGAACATGCAGAATTTTGCGTTGCTGAAAGAAATTGCCCATGCGGATAAGCCAGTGCTGTTAAAGAGAGGCAGCTCAGCGACAATAGAGGAGTGGCTCATGGCGGCGGAATACATTATGGTCGGCGGCAACGACGCCATTGTGCTTTGCGAACGAGGCATTCGTACCTTTGAGCCATACACTCGCAATACCTTAGATTTGAGCGCAGTGCCTTTGGCTAAACATTTAACTCACTTGCCGGTGATTGCCGATCCCAGCCATGGAACCGGCAAATGGCGCCTTGTGACGCCTATGACCTTGGCCGCTGTGGCGGCTGGCGCGGACGGAGTCATTGTTGAAGTGCACCCGTGTCCGGAAGAGGCCGTCTCCGACGGCTTCCAGTCCTTGACGCCGCAGAATTTTGAGCAGATGATGCAGGCCTTGTCATCTATTGCCGCAGTAGTGGGCCGTAAAGGCTGAATTAATATTGAGGAGGATGTCTTATGACCCAGACACGTGTCATTCAACCAGTGCGTCAGTGGCAAGGAACGATTGTCGCGCCAGGAGACAAATCCATTTCCCATCGGTCAGTGATGCTGGCAGGCTTGTCCGAACGACCAGTTCGTTTGAGCAATTTCTTATATGCTGCTGACTGCCTTTCTACAGTGCGCTGCATGCGCGCTTTAGGGGTGAAGGTGGAAAAGGATGCAGAAGGGGTGCTGACGGTCAGCGGCAATGGTCTTTACGGGCTGAAAGAGCCGGAAGATGTTCTTGATGCTGGAAATTCAGGAACAACCCTGCGCCTGTTGAGCGGTATTTTAGGAGCGCAGCCTTTTTTCAGCATTATTACCGGCGACGCTTCTTTGCGCCAACGTCCCATGGGGCGGGTTGTAAAGCCGCTCCGCATGATGGGCAGCCAA
Source organism: Anaeromusa sp. (assembly GCF_028691475.1). Classification (NCBI taxonomy): domain Bacteria; kingdom Bacillati; phylum Bacillota; class Negativicutes; order Selenomonadales; family Sporomusaceae; genus Anaeromusa; species Anaeromusa sp. The sequence goes on along the minus strand of NZ_JAQUZF010000072.1, from coordinate 4,859 downwards.
TTAGCGGGCCGCCAGGATGGACGCAATATACCCATGGCTATCGGGCCTAATCCGACGCTAAAAGGAATTAATTACGACCTTCCTGTGGCCAGCGCCCAGGTAAAGTCGGCCATTCTTCTGGCTGGTCTTTTCGCTGATTCTCCGACTACCGTAAGCGAACCGCACCGTTCGCGGGATCATACGGAGCGTTTGCTGGAGTTGTTTGGCGTGAAAGTGACCAGAGAAGGGACTTCGGTGACGGTGCAGCCGGCGCAGGAGCTGGAAGCGCCGCCGGCCATTGATATTGCAGGGGACATTAGTTCCGCGGCTTTTTGGATGGTTGCCGCCTCGATTGTTCCAGGCAGTGAAGTGACGATTGAAAATGTAGGCTTAAATCCCACTCGAACCGGCATTTTGGATGTGCTCGAGCAGATGGGGGCGGATTTAACGGTCTTGAACCGTCGACGCAGCGGGAATGAAGATATTGCAGATATTCTAGTGCGTTCTGCAGCATTAAAGGGATGTGAAATCGGCGCTGAAATTATGCCCCGCCTGATTGATGAAATTCCTATTTTAGCGGTTGCCGCTATGTTTGCAAGCGGAAAAACTGTTATCAGCGGGGCGGAAGAACTGCGGGTAAAAGAAACAGACCGTCTGCATGCGGTAGCTCTGGAGTTTGGGAAAATGGGCGCGGTGATTGAAGAAAAAGAGGATGGTTTGGTTATTGAAGGAGGCCATTCGTTGCAGGAGGCAACTTGTTTCGCGCATCATGATCATCGAATTGCTATGTCGTTGGCTATTGCTGGCAGTGCGGCGCAGGGAGTTACTATTGAGGGAGCGGATTGCGTAGAAATATCCTACCCTGATTTTTATGAGGTGTTGGCAAGCTTTGCCAAGTAGCATGGCGCTAACCGGGAGGAGAGAATACGAGTTCATGGGGAAAAAAGTAGTAATTGCCATAGATGGGCCGGCTGGCGCCGGCAAAAGCACTGTTGCTAAAAAAGTAGCGCAGCAGTTGGGGTATGTGTATATTGATACTGGCGCTATGTATAGGGCTGTTGCCTGGAAAGCGACGCAAGCCGGCATTGGAGCTGACCAGGAAGAAGAATTGGCGGTGTTGCTGGAAAAGCTGCAGCTGGAACTGCTGCCTGGGGAAGGTGCGGCAAAGGTGTTAGTGGGTGGCGTAGATGTCAGCGAGGCCATTCGCAGTCCGGAAATCAGCCGCCAAGTATCTGTTTACGCTCAACAGCCTCAGGTTCGTAAGACTCTTCTTTCTCTGCAGCGGGAAATGGGAGCTGCTGGCGGCGTTGTTATGGACGGGCGCGATATCGGCACGGCTGTGTTTCCGCAAGCAGAGGTGAAGGTGTTTCTTACCGCCTCTCTTCAAGAACGGGCGCATCGCCGTTGGCTGGAACTGCAGGCCAAGGGAGAAGTGCTAGAAGAATCTCTTGTGGCCGCTGAAATGGAGAGCCGAGACAAGCAAGATGAGCAGCGGGAGCTGGCGCCGCTTGTGCAGGCGGCAGACGCCTATCTCTTAGATACCAGCGGTTTGAGCATTGACGATGTGGTGGCGAAAATTACAGGGCTTTGTCAAGTTTACCGGGATGCGGGAAAGAAGGTCTGACTATGTATAGCCTAGTGCGTTTTTTTCTGTATTGGCTGTTTCGGCTTGTCTTTCGCTGTCGTGTTTACGGAGTGGAAAACATTCCTGCTACTGGCGCTGTTATTATAGCGTCTAATCATATCGGTAATTTTGACCCGCCCGTAATTGGGTGTCAATTGCCGCGTCGTATTTATTTTATGGCCAAAGAAGAATTGTTTCAGGTGCCGGTTTTTGCAGGCGCAATTCGTTGGTTAGGAGCCTTTCCGGTTAAACGGGGCAGCGCAGACCGCCAGGCAGTCAAGCGCATGTTGGAAATCCTGGTGGCGGGTCAGGTTCTAGGCGTGTTTCCGGAAGGTACGCGGGGGAAAAACGGTGTTTTGGGCGAACCGGAGCCCGGTATGGCGATGATGGCCCTCAAGACGGGAACCACCGTTGTACCTGTGGCGGTGCAGGGAACTGATTTTCGCAGCGGCGGTTGGCCTCGATTTTCCGTGTATTTCGGCAAGGCGATTCCTGTAGAGCGTACAAAACCGGTTAAGGAAGCGGTTGATGCTTTAAGTCAACGGATTATGCGGGAAATTGGAATGCTCATGGCGCAAAAAGAAAGTGAGTGAGTCACGGTGATGGAAGAAAGCTTGTCCGTAATTTTATTGCAGCGTATTGCGATCCTTTCTGTTATTGCGTACATTTTTTCTCATACCAGAGCTTTTCGCTATCTTTTTAAAGAAGAAACTACTTTGCGAGAGCAGTTTATTCTGATGCTCTTCTTTTCAGCATTGTCTGTCGGCGGAACGTATATGGGCGTTCCTGTAGAAGGGGCGCTAGTTAATGTGCGGGATACCGGCGTTGTTGTAGGGGGACTGCTGTGCGGACCTCTTGTGGGCGGCGTGGCTGGCATTATCGGTGGATTGCACCGGATTTTTATCGGCGGTTTTACGGCGGTGGAGTGCGGGATTTCCACGATTTTGGCAGGCTTTTTAGCGGGGTATATTCACTATCGCATGCGGCCGAGGACGCCGGAAGTGGTGACCGGCATGGTCACTAGTACAACGGTGGTTTTGTTTAGCATGGGCTTGATCTGGTTTTTGGCCAAACCGGATATAGTGGCTCAGTCCTTGGTTATTCAGGCTTTGCTTCCGATGGTTTTGGCTAATGGCTTAGGTATTGCAGCTTTTATGATTATTATTTATAACGCTCGTGAGCACCAGACTAAAATTGCCGCCATCCAAACTCATAAAGCCTTGCATATTGCCAATGCCACGCTGCCTTATTTTCGGCAAGGCCTTAACCGTCTGTCGGCGGAAAAGGTGGCAACAACGGTGCGGTATATTACAGGCGCAGCCGCGGTCGCCATCACCAATCAGCATACGGTGCTGGCTCATGTGGGCTTAGGGGCGGATCATCATCCGGCAGGCGGGCCAATCGTCACTTCCGTAACGAAAGAATGCATTCAAAGCGGGCAGATAATGACTGCTCGCAATGGCCGGGAAATTGGCTGCAGCAATGCAGAGTGTCCGTTGCATTCGGCCGTATTGGCGCCGCTTTTATGCCGGGAAAAGATTGTCGGCGCTTTTAAGCTGTACTATAGCCGAGACGATGCCATGAATCAATTGGACATTGAGTTTGCCCAAGGTTTGGGGCAGATCTTTAGTACGCAGTTGGAATTAGCCAGTTTGCAGCAAATGTCGGAAATGGCGACCAAAGCGGAATTGAAGGCTTTGCAGGCGCAGGTCAATCCTCATTTTCTATTTAATGCTCTGAACACCATTGTTTCTTTATGTCGGACTGATTCCGAGCAGGCCAGAACGTTGTTAATTGAACTAAGCGATTTTTTTCGGCGCACGCTGAAATCTTCCCGGGAATTTGTCAGCCTTCAGGAAGAACTAGAATTGGTCGATTCCTATTTGGTGTTGGAAAAAGCGCGCTTTGGCCCAAGGTTAAAAGTGGAAAAAGAAATTGACGCCACCATGCTGGGGATACAGGTGCCTGCATTTATTTTACAGCCTTTGGTAGAAAATGCCGTTAAACACGGTCTTTTAGCCAGAGAGAGCGGCGGGATGGTGGGGTTGAACATTACGCAGCGGGCGGGGCATATGGAAATTTGCGTATATGATGACGGTTTGGGAATTGAAGAAAAAGTAATGGAAAAAATTCTCCTGTTAGGGTATGGAAAAGGAACTGGCGTAGGCCTTACTAATGTTAATGAGCGTCTAAAAGTACTGTATGGCCCTTCTTACGCGCTGAAGATGGAAAGCGTCCCAGGCGAGGGCACGCGTATCTATTTGCGGATACCCATCCATGCTCATGAAAGAGAGGAATACCATGCCTAATGAATGCAGATTACGGGCGTTTTTAGTGGACGATGAAATGCATGCTCGCAATGAGCTGGCTTACTTGCTCTCCCTTCACGAAGATGTTCATGTTTGCGGTCAAGCGGCTGGCGTGACCGAGGGACTTGCTGGCGTATCCAGAGAAAAGCCGGATGTTGTCTTTGTGGATGTGGAGATGCCTGGACTTAGCGGTCTTTTATTGGCAGAGGCTTTTGCCGATAAACCGGAAGCCCCGTTGCTTGTCTTTGCTACCGCCCATGAAGAATTCGCCGCCAGGGCCTTTGATTTGAATGCTTTAGACTACGTATTGAAACCGTTTTCGCAAAAAAGGATTGGGCGCTGTCTGGATAAGGTGCGCACTGCCTGGAAAGAACGTCATAGTGACAATCGTTTTTGCCCTTCGCCTACTTACTTTAAAGAGAAGCTGGCTATTGACGATGGAGGCAAAAACGTCTTAATCAATGCAGAGGATATTCTGCTGGTGCAGGCGGCGAACAATCAAGTGCGCATTCAAACAAAGGATAAAACTTATGCAGCCAGCTTTAGTTTGAATGAACTACATGAACGGCTGGGCGAAGAAAGCTTTTTTCGCAGCCATCGCAGTTATTTGGTTAATCTTCGTAAGGTGAAAGAAATTATCCCCTGGTTTAACGGAGCTTACAATATTATCTTAGAAGACCTGCCTAACGAGGAGATACCTGTAAGCCGGCAGCAGGCTGGCCCGCTCAAACGTATTTTTGGTTTATAATGATAAAACCATTCACAGACCTATGCGGTAATTCACCCCTCATATACTGCATCTCACAGCATATGTATTGTCGTGCATTCCATTCTTTTGTATGCTAAAAACAGGAAATTTATGAAATTCCTGTGATTGGTGGAAAGGAGGGCGAGACAAGCATAGGCTGTTTTCTTTTTAAATTTTAAATAAGAACAGGAGGAAAAAG
>NZ_JAQUZF010000201.1:0-2961 GCF_028691475.1 Anaeromusa sp. | reverse complement strand
ACTACAGTAACATACGATTATCGGGATGTGGGGATTATTTTGCGCTATACGCCGCAGGTGCAGGCGGACGGGCAGATTACGGCGGCCGTGCATACAGAGGTAAGTACGCCGCAATTGGAGACGCAGCTGACGCCGCCGGCGTATCGCTTCAGCAAGCGTGAGGCGGACACGCAAGTGCGCCTTCATGACGGACAAACGATGGTGATTGGCGGCTTAATTGGCCGTTCAGAAACGAAAGCCATCAGCCGCCTGCCTTTTTTGGCGGAGCTGCCGGTGCTAGGCGCGTTATTTCGTAATCAGTATCATGAAAAAGAGGATACCGAAGTGGTTATATTTTTGACAGCTCGGGTGGTTTTGGGTTAAAATGCCTAATAGCACCGAGTGTAGGTGTGTTTGCAAGCTCTTTATTGGAGAATTCTTTTATTCTTGATGCAGTAATTCAACGAATCAGCTATAATAAATATGACATGCTTTTACATAGTTATGAATACATAGCGACAGGGAGCAAGGTGGAGGAGTATATGACCATTCGAGTTGTAATTGCGGACGACCATGCGTTGTTGCGACAGGGAATTCGCAATGTGCTGGAACTGGAACCGGAACTGACGGTGCTGGGGGAAGCGGCAGATGGAGAAGAGGCGGTTCGCCAGGTAGAGGAGCTGCATCCCGATGTGCTGCTGCTGGATGTGAATATGCCCAAGGGGAACGGTCTTGAAGTGACGCGGCGTCTCAAAGAGGCTGGTTCGCCTGTGAAAATTGTAGTTTTGACGATTCATGATGATCAAAACTATGTGGTGGAATTGGTCAAGGCGGGCGCAGCCGGTTATCTTTTAAAAGATGTGGAACCGTCCATGCTGATTCAGGCGCTGAAGGTGGTTGCCGCCGGCGAGACCTTTATTTACCCGACTCTTGCGGGCAAACTGCTGGGCGAAATCAATCGCCAGGAAGAGCGCTTGTTGGAGACGACGCGCATTTACGAGCGTCGCAAGGAAGAGCGGCTGACGTACCGGGAATTGGACGTGCTGGAGCTTATTTGCCAAGGCATGAGCAACCAGGAAGTGGCGCAGAAGCTCTTTCTGAGCGAGAAAACGGTAAAAAATCATTTGACGAATATTTTCCGCAAACTCCATGTTTCGGACCGGACGCAAGCGGTATTGTATGCCATTAAGAATAAAATGGTGAAGATTTAGGAGTGGGGTACGGTTTTATAAAACAGGAGTAAAGTGAGTAGAGTGAGGGTACGGATCTTAATTTTATTGATTTACGGATATTCTATTTGCGAGCTTTTTTGATTGCTTTTGTTTCAGATCGGACGTAAGTGCTGCTGTACGCCATTACGAATAAAACGGAACCCTCCATTTACTCCCTCTACTCCTGTTAATATCCGTCATTTGTTTCCTAAAGTGGCTTCCTTGACACTGTTATGCATATGCATTTATAATTATTCTATCAATTTTATACGTAGGGCTGGCCCCAAAAGGGGAACGCAAAGACTCAAAGGAGCGCGGTAATGGCTGCTGGCGCTCGGAATGAAGATGTCTTTGCTTTTTTGCGGTTGCAGCCTAATGGGAAAAAAGGAAGGATATCATGAATTTTGATTTTGACCTGGTGACGCGTTCCTTTCCGTTGTTGCTGCTGGGCGCGGGGGTTACCATCCAGATTACGGCGTTGAGCGTGGGTTTTGGCCTGGTCATCGGCGTTTTTATGGGTATGGCGCGGCTGTCTAAAATGTGGGTGATTCGTTCTTTTGCGGCGGTGTATGTAGATTTTATCCGTGGCACGCCGCTGTTGGTGCAAATCTTTTTGATTTATTTTGCCTTGCCCATTATTATCGGACAGCGGATTGATCCCTTTATCGCAGCGATTACGGCTTGCAGTATTAATAGCGGAGCGTATGTGGCAGAGATTTTTCGGGGCGGTATTCAGTCCATTGATAAAGGGCAGATGGAAGCAGGGCGTTCCTTAGGGATGACCTGGTGGCAGACCATGCGCTTCATCGTTTTGCCGCAGGCGTTCAAGAGGGTTATTCCCCCGTTGGGCAATGAGTTTATCGCCATGTTGAAAGACTCGTCCTTGGTTTCGGTGATTGGCTTTGAAGAGTTGACACGCCGAGGGCAGTTGATTATTGCCAGAACCTATGGTTCCTTTGAAATTTGGCTGACGGTAGCCTTTATTTATTTGGTGATGACCTTGAGCATTTCCCGTTTAGTGGCCTATTTGGAGCGGAGGTACAAGATCGATGATAAGCATTAAGGGGCTCCACAAACATTTTGGCAAGCTGCATGTCTTAAAAGGAATCGACGTAGAAGTAGCCGAAGGCGAAGTGGTAGTCGTTATTGGACCGTCCGGCTGCGGCAAGAGTACGATGCTGCGCTGCATCAACTATCTGGAAGAGCCGACAGAGGGCGAAGTGATTGTAGACGGCATGACGCTGTCTAAGAAATCGAATATTAATGCAGTCCGGGCGGAAGTGGGCATGGTGTTTCAGCGCTTCAACCTCTTTCCCAATATGAATGTGCTGGAGAATGTTATGCTGGGCCCTATGCAAGTGCGCAAGCTGCCCAAGGGAGAAGCGGAGACTATGGCTCGCGCGCTTTTGGACAAGGTAGGCTTGCAGGAGAAGGCGGAGGTCTATCCGGAGCAACTGTCCGGCGGACAGCAGCAGCGGGTGGCTATTGCGAGGGCCTTGGCTATGCGGCCGAAGGTAATGCTTTTTGACGAGCCGACTTCGGCGCTGGATCCGGAAATGGTCAAGGAAGTGCTGGAAGTTATGAAGACGTTGGCGCGGGAAGGCATGACCATGGTCGTGGTTACGCATGAAATGGGCTTTGCTCGGGAAGTGGGCAATCGAGTACTCTTTATGGATGAAGGGAAGATTGTGGAAGAAGGTTCGCCAGAGGCCATTTTCTTGGACGCCCAGGAGGAAAGGACTAAATTGTTCCTCTAGATCGGAAGAGCGTC
>NZ_JAQUZF010000200.1:0-2962 GCF_028691475.1 Anaeromusa sp. | reverse complement strand
TTTGCTGTTTCAATTTTTCCAGCGTGGAGTCTGAGCTACTGGAAGAACTCGAAGTGCTAGAAGTGCTTTTACTAAGTGTTTGCTGCATACTGCTTGCAGTACTACTCACAGAACCAATTTGCATTTTTATGCCCCCTTAATTTCATTGATAACTACCCATTCTTATTATGCCTTGATTTCCTTGGATTTTTCTTGGATTTTTCTTGGAGCTGCGTTTGCGACGGGAATTGAACAAGAGTCGCGAGAGAATCCGAGGGTACGAACGAGGGTCCGAATTTTTAACAGGAGTAGAGAGAGGGCTACAGGGGTACAGAATTTACAAACAAACAGAGGATGCATCGTTCTCTGCCTCGCGAAAAAGGAAACGAGCAACCTGCGCTGGCTGCTCGTTTCTGACTATCCCTTTTTTATTTTACAACCATAGCCGACAAGTCGGTAGCCGCTCCGGCTACTTCGTCGGAAGCCTTTTCGATCTCGTGCGAGGTCTCTACCAAGCTGGCTACTGCCGTATTGATATGTTCCACTTGCTTGTAGTTGTTAGCAATGGATTCCATAATATGCGTCATCCGCCCAGAGGTCTCATTCACTGCCGCGCCCACGCGATTCATGGTTTCCGCTTGCTGAGCCATACTGGACACCACTTCGCCAGTGGAAGCATTGTTGCGTTGAATCAGCTCTACAATTTCGTTAGCCGCCGAACGGCTTTGTTCCGCTAGTTTCCGCACTTCCTCTGCAACTACGGCAAAGCCGCGTCCGGCTTCACCAGCACGAGCCGCTTCAATGGCCGCATTCAACGCCAGCAGGTTCGTCTGACCAGCAATGCCAGTAATGGTTTCGACAATATTGCCCACCGCCTGCGAAGTAGCCTCTAAAGAAGCCACCTTCTCTTGCGCCTCCTGGTTAGAAGCCACCATTGCCTGCACCTGAGCCAAGGTTTCTCTGGACAGCCGCTCGCCTTCGCCGGCGCTCGCCCGCGCTTCTTCCGCGGCATTTTTCGCATGTTCAGAAGCGTCCATAATCTGCACCGAGGCATGGGCCATCTGCGAAGCGGATGCCGTCGTTTCCTCCGCCGTCGCCGCCAGCGTTTGGCTGGAATCCTGCACTTTCCTGACAAGAGCGGTTTGCTCTTCCATTAGCGCTTCCATTTCTTCTTTTTTATCCAACTCCTTGGCAAAAGATTCGATAAAGGATTGATTTACTTCCGCCTCAATTAACTGCATGATCTGATCAAACGCCTGCAGGACCAAGGTCAGCTTTGTTACATCCCTGCCATACTCACGCACAATATGAGGAACCAACACATGGCGCAACGCACCACAAGCCAGAATAAACCAATCTGCCGGCAATTTAATACGATTATGCACTTCACCGACGCGATGCATATGAGCCATATACTCCGGCGTAATGTTTGTTACATACAGCTTTTGCAGCAATTGCTTCAAAGTCACTTTAAGCCGTTCCACGGTAGAATGCTGCTTAATAAAAGCCTCTACTTCCGGCACATCGGTCAAACGCCGATAAAACTCATTGGCAATCGGATCCAAATTCCCCTCAATAATCGGTTTCAAGCACTCCAAATGCCCTAGGGTCCCATTATCTAACGCTAAGAATTTCCTGGCGATTGGATTACTCACCGAATAACTTCCCGGAACAATAGTGCCGCTTGTTTCTCTTTTCCCTCTGCCAAACATCCTTACGTCCTCCTCTTGCCCTTATAGCCCAAGGTAACCGCTTTCCGTGCGATTACATAAGCACACCTCGTATACTATATTTTCATTTCGCTTCTAAAAGCCAATTTCCTTTCCGTTTTATTATTTTATTGTAAAACTTCTTCAAAAGCAGCCACTAGCTGCGCATCAAACTGTCTACCAGCACCTCTTCTTAGTTCTGCCAAGGCTTCCTCTTTCGACATAGCCTTGCGGTACGGACGGTCATTCGTCATCGCGTCATATGCGTCAACGATTGACAAAATACGGCAGGCCAAGGGAATCTCGTCGCCAGCCAGTCCCAACGGATATCCCTGGCCATCCCACCATTCATGATGGTGCAAAATGAAACTCGCAATAGGCTGCAGCGTTGGTGTCGCTTGCGCAATACGATAGCCGATCTCGCTATGTTTACGCATCTCCTCCCACTCGTCTGGTTCCAGACGTCCCGGTTTGTTCAAAATTCGGTCCGGCACGCCAATCTTCCCTACATCATGGAATTCCGCTAACAATCGCAAATCTCCCAGCGACTCCAAGGGGCTTTCAATTCGTCTGGCCACAGCCACTGCCAGCTCGCCTAAACGCCCGGCATGTCCTTCCGTAATATGATCTCGTGCCGCCAAGGCCTCCCGCAAAGACTGCACCACCTCATTGCAGCGGCTATGCTGCCGAAAAAGCTTCTCACCATACATCATGCGGTCCGCACTTCGCGTGAGCTCGCCTTCCCGGTTTTGCTCTCCCCAGGCAAAACCGATGGATACACTAAACGGAATACCGCCCTCCAACGCTACAAAGCCAAGGCGCTTCCGCAACACTTCCGCATAGCCATGCAGCGCCTCTTCTTCAAGGTCTTGCATAACAAAAACAAACTCATCTCCGCCAATACGATATAGTTCCCCTCGATCTTGGACCACTGTTTTTACCGTCTGCACCATGTTGCGTAAAAGCTCATCACCCTTATCATGCCCCAAGGCGTCGTTGACCAGCTTCAGGCCGTCAATATCAAAAAGAATCAATCCTAATGGCGTTGAAGCATTCGCCGCAGCCCGCTGCTGCAAATCCGCTTCATAAGCCAAGCGGTTACGGGCGCCTGTTAACCCATCATACCAACCAAGATACTGCATCTGTTGATGATTATCCCAAAGCTGCCGCAGCATTTGCTGTAGTTTCTTTGTCAGTACCGCGATCTCGTCGTTCCCCTTCACCGGCAGCGTCGAAAACTCCCGGGAAAAATCCTGGATTGTCTCTAAATAACG
>NZ_JAQUZF010000199.1:0-2964 GCF_028691475.1 Anaeromusa sp. | reverse complement strand
GCGTTAAGGTGGACGATGTGTTTAGTACGCTGCAGGCTTTTCTCGGTGGTTTGCAGGTCAATGACTTTACTCGTTTTGGTCGTACTTGGAAAGTGGTTATGCAGGCGGAGCCCCAGTATCGCTCCGACGCGAACGACATTCGGTACTTCTTTGTGCGCAGCAATACGAATGCCATGGTGCCGCTGGCTACCTTGGTTAAACCGTTGCCGATCAGCGGTCCTACGGCGATTAAGCGTTTTAACGGCAACCGGGCCATTCAAATTGGCGCTAGTCAGGCGCCGGGGTACAGCAGCGGCCAAGCCATGACGGCCTTGGAGGAAGTGGCTAAGGCAACCTTGCCCAATACGTACAGCTACGAATGGGCGGACCAAAGCCGCGATGAAAAGCTGTCCGGCGGTCGTGCTGTGTATGTCTTTGGAGCGGCCATCCTGTTTGCGTTCCTGTGCTTGGCGGCATTGTACGAGAGCTGGAGCGTTCCCTTTGCGGTACTGCTTTCGGTGCCTACGGCGATTTTCGGCTCGGGCTTGTTCCAGTGGGCTCGCAGCCTGGAAAACAGTATTTACATGCAAATTGGCTTGGTCATGCTGATTGGCTTGGCAGCCAAGAATGCGATTTTGATTGTAGAATTTGCCAAGGTGCGCGTGGACAAAGGCGTTGATCCGGTAGAGGCGGCCATTGAAGCGGCGAAGCTGCGCTTGCGGCCGATTCTAATGACCTCGCTGGCGTTCATCTTGGGCTGCGTGCCGTTGATGATTGCTACAGGCGCTGGCGCCGGTGCGAGAAACGCCATGGGTACGGCGGTTGTCGGCGGCATGCTGGCAGCAACTATGCTGGGCGTATTCTTGATTCCAGTGCTCTACGTAGTCGTTGTAAAACTGACGCGTAAGCTTACTTGGCGCAAATAGAGTCAATTACAAACCCGCCTCTCGAATTTTCGGGAGGCGGGTTTGCTTTTTGCTCCCGCGACTCTTGTTCGATCTTCGTTCTCTGACTTTCGTTCTTTCCTAGAGGTTTGTCGGCAGTGTAGGCAGGAATTTTCCTTCTCCAAGAGTAATAGAATAAGCCAAGGAGGCGGAAGCAATGAGAGAATGGCTTGTTTTTGACGTCATGGGAGTCATCTTTACCGTCGGAGACGATACCAATGAGTTGCTGGTGCCGTATGTACAGAAATTTGCGCCGTCGCTTACCAGCGATGAAATTAACCAGGCCTATTTGGAAGCTAGTTTAGGGAAAGTAGCTTCCTACGGTTTTTGGAAAACCTTAGGTTTGGGGGATCGCTATCCGCAGATTGAGCAAGACTATCTGGAAAGCCAGCTGACGCTGGATGCGGATTTTCCGGCGGTGGCCCAAAAATTGCAAAAAGACTACCATTTGGCTTTGTTGTCCAATGATGTCAGCGAATGGTCTGCGTATTTGCGGAAAAAATATGATTTAAACCAATACTTCGAGGAAATCGTCATCAGCGGCGATGTAGGGCTGCGTAAGCCGGATCGGGCTATTTACGAGCTGTTGCTGCGGCGGCTGCAGTGCCGGCCGGAGAACAGCGTCTTTATTGATGATCGTCAGAAAAATCTTATTCCGGCTATGCGGGCGGGTATGAGGACGATCCAGTTTAAACGGGGCTGTGACGGCAGTGAAATGTGCGGCAGCTTTGAGGTGAAGTCGTTCAAGCAGCTGCCAGGGCTTGTAGCGCATTTGTTTGGTGTTTAGCGCGTTTTGCGCAGCAGTTGTGCCGGAAAGATAGAAGGAGTGAGCAGGGTGACAACTTATAAAATTGCGGTGATTCCCGGAGATGGCGTCGGGCCGGAGGTTCTAGCGGAAGGAATTAAGGTGCTCCAAGCGGTGGCCGCGCTGGACGGGACCTTCTCTTTTGAATTTGAAACCTTTCCCTGGGGCTGTGAGTATTATTTAAAGCACGGGAAAATGATGGACGAAGACGGGATGGAACGCCTCGCTGCTTTTGACGCTATTTATCTTGGAGCCGTGGGCTTTCCGGGAGTTCCCGATCATATTTCCCTGTGGGATTTGCTGCTGAAAATTCGCAAAGGCTTTGATCAATACATTAATTTGCGTCCCATACAGCTGTTGAAGGGCGCGCCTTGCCCTTTGGCTGGGGTAAGGGCTGGCGAAATTGATATGCTGGTAGTGCGGGAAAACAGCGAGGGCGAATATGCTGGCGCTGGCGACTGGCTGTTTAAGGGCAAACCGGAGGAAGTGGTGTTGCAGACCGGTGTGTTTTCACGCAAAGGAACGGAACGCGTGATTCGCTATGCCTATGAATTGGCTCGCAAGACCGGTAAGACCCTTACCAGCATCAGCAAAGGCAACGCTTTGAATTATTCCATGGTTTTTTGGGATCAGGTTTTTGCGGAAGTGGGCAGGGAGTATCCGGAGGTAAAAACTTATTCGTACTTGGTTGACGCAGCCAGCATGTTTTTTGTCAAAGATCCGGGCCGTTTTCAAGTCATTGTGACGTCTAATTTGTTCGGCGATATTTTGACAGACTTGGGCGCCGCCATTACCGGTGGCATGGGCCTGGCGGCAGGAGCCAATTTAAATCCGGAGCGGGCCTATCCGTCCATGTTTGAGCCTATCCATGGTTCCGCGCCGGATATTGCCGGGCGCAGCATTGCTAATCCGCTGGCCTCCATATGGTCGGTTAGCCAGATGATGGACTTTTTCGGTCACGAAGAGTGGGGCCGGCGCGTGCTGCAGGCTATTGAGGATGTGCTGCAGGAGAAGGCCTGCTTGACGCCGGACTTGGGCGGCAGCGGCAAAACGCAGGAAGTGGGCGATGCTGTAGTCGCTAAGCTGTCCAGGCAGTAAAGGCATAAGGTAAGGTCGTATTAGTGCCGGGTTTGGCGGTTGACAGAGCAAACCCGGCACTGCTATCATAATTGGGTAGTGTAGTGATGCTGCGCGGCGGCATCGGTAGGGAAGGTTCTGGTAAGATTCACTAAGGTG
>NZ_JAQUZF010000071.1:0-13679 GCF_028691475.1 Anaeromusa sp. | reverse complement strand
GAAAGAAAAGAAACCTTAGCTTTTAGCAATAACGGTCGACTTAATATGCAATTCCCGCAGCTGACGTTCAGACACGTCACTGGGCGCTTGCGTCATAGCGCAGCTGGCGCTTTGCGTTTTGGGGAAAGCAATAACGTCGCGGATGGAAGGACGTTTCGCCATAAGCATTACCAGACGGTCCAAACCAAATGCAATGCCGCCATGGGGCGGAGTACCGTACTCAAAAGCGTCTAAGAGATAGCCGAATTTGCTATATGCTTCTTCCGGCGTCAAGCCAATGGCTTTAAATACCTTTTCCTGAATCGGACGTTGGTAAATACGGATGCTGCCGCCGCCGATTTCCGTGCCGTTGAGCACCATGTCGTAGGCTTTCGCATAGATGCGTCCTGGATCGCTTTCCAAGAATTCCATATCTTCGTCCCGAGGCGAGGTGAAGGGGTGATGCATCGCCACCCAGCGTTTTTCTTCTTCATCGTACTCGAACATCGGAAAGTCAACTACCCACAAGAAGCACAACTTGTTTTCGTCAATCAAGTTAAGACGTTTCGCCATTTCCAAACGCAAATGTCCCAAGGCATTGGCTACAACAGAGGGTTTATCCGCTACCATCAGCAGCAAATCGCCTTCGACGGCGCCGGCAGCTTTAGCCAATTCAGCCAGCATGTCTTCGCTGAAGAATTTGGCGATCGGCGATTTGATGCCGTCTGCTTGGAAACACATCCAAGCCAGACCTTTGGCGCCGTAGGGAGCCACAAAGTCCACCAAGCCGTCCAGTTCGCGCCGCGGAATGCCTGCATAGCCTTTGACGTTAATCGCTTTGACCTGTCCGCCGTTTTGCAGCACGCTTTCGAACACTTTGAAGTTCGAACCGCGGATAACCTCGGACACATCAATAAGTTCCATCTCAAAGCGCAAATCCGGCTTGTCCGAACCGTAACGGCTCATCGCCTCGTCATAGGTCATGCGCAGCATAGGAGTAGCAATGGTTTCACCCAGGGCTTCTTCGAAAAGATGGGCTACCAAACGCTCCATCATCGACAGAATTTGTTCTCTATCAATAAAGGACATCTCAACGTCCAACTGAGTAAATTCCGGCTGACGATCAGCGCGCAAATCTTCATCGCGGAAGCAGCGTACGATCTGGAAGTACTTCTCCATGCCGGCTACCATCAGCAGCTGTTTGAACAACTGCGGAGACTGCGGCAACGCATAGAATCGACCTGGATTCACGCGGCTAGGCACAAGATAGTCACGCGCGCCTTCAGGAGAGCTTTTCGTCAACATGGGCGTTTCCACTTCGCAAAAGCCCTGATTGTCAAAAAAGTCGCGCATGGCTTTGGTCACGCGATGACGCAACATTAGGTTACGCTGCATTTCCGGCCGACGCAGATCCAAATAACGATATTTCAAACGCACCATTTCATCAACGTCCACATCATCTTGGATGTAGAACGGCGGCGTTTTAGCGGCATTGAGAATGCGCAATTCCCGGCAGAATACTTCAACAGCGCCGGTGTCCATGTTGGAATTTACCGTAGCAGCGTCGCGGCTGCGCACTTCGCCTTTTATCGCTAAAACGAACTCGGAACGCACGGTTTCCGCTTTGCGAAAAGCCTCTTCGCCCACTTCCGGAGCAAAAACCAGCTGAACCATGCCGGAGCGATCCCGAAGATCCACGAAGATCAAGCCGCCGTGATCGCGGCGTCTAGCGGCCCAGCCGCAAAGAATAACCTCCTGGCCCTGGTGATCTGCCCGTAAATCGTTACAGCTGTGTGTGCGCACCCAGCCTGTCATTGTATCTAACATCTTGCTATTCCCCCATCTCTTCTTTTATGGCGTTAATTGCCTCCTGGGCATTTACCAAGCTTTGTTCGCTGGTTTCCAAATCCTTCAACAGCACTTGCTGATTGGCCTGTTCTTCCTCGCCCAGCAGCAGCGCAAAGCGCGCCTTTTGGCGATTAGCCTGTTTAAGCTGCGCCTTCAAGCTGCGTCCCAGAAAATCCATGTCCGCAGTCAGACCTTCTTTACGCAGCTGCAGCAGCAGCGCAAAGGCCATCGGCGTCTGTTCTTTCCCCAAGGGAGCGATAAACACGTCACTGCAGCGAGTTGCAGCTGGAAGCAGTTCCTGCTTTTCCAACGCCAGCAGCAAACGTTCCAAGCCGACAGCAAAGCCGATACCAGGAGTATCCGGACCGCCGCATTGGGCTACAAGTCCGTCATAGCGGCCGCCGCCGCAGACGGCGCTTTGCGCGCCCAAAGGAGCGTACTGAATTTCAAAAGCGGTTTTGGTGTAATAATCCAGGCCGCGCACCAGATTGGTGTTGATACTGTACGGAATCTCAGCAGCATCCAGCAACGCTTTTAGACCGGTAAAATGGTCATGGCATTCTTCGCAGAGGCAATCCAGCATCTGCGGCGCTCCTTGGCTGGCCTGGCGGCAAGCTTCGCTTTTGCAGTCCAGAATGCGCATCGGATTGCGGTCAAAGCGGCTTTTGCAGTCCGGGCACAGTGAATCCAACTGCGGCCGCAAATAGTTCTGCAGTTGCTCCCGATAAGCAGGCCGGCATGTCGGGCAGCCCACGGAATTAATGAATAAAGTGAGTTCTGTAAGTCCCAGTCCTTGGAAAAGCTGGATAGCTAAAGCAATAGCTTCTGCGTCCACCGTTGGCGCTGCTGCGCCGAGGACTTCTACGCCAAATTGATGAAATTGGCGATAACGGCCTGCTTGCGGACGGTCATAGCGAAACATAGGACCCATGTAAAACAGTTTGGTGGGCTGCTCAGCTTCACCATACAATTTGTTTTCCAGATACGCCCGTACGACGGAAGCCGTATTTTCCGGACGCAAAGTCAGGCTGCGTTCGCCGCGGTCGGTAAAGGTATACATTTCTTTTTCCACCACATCGGTGGTCTCGCCAATGCCCCGAATGAACAGCTCTGTATGTTCGAAAACAGGTGTGCGAATTTCCTGGTAGCCAAAACGGCTGCACAGCTGGCGGATGGTTTTCTCTAGCTTTTGCCATTGCGCGCTGGCTGCAGGCAAAATGTCTTTAGTACCTCGAGGTGCGCTTGTCAGCAAATTGGTCACTCCCTTCCCGCAAAACGCCTAAATGCGTCTTCACGGTTTGCAATGTAGCGATCGATATCGCGTATGTAGCAGTCTACCTGCTTGGCATGATAACAATTATGCAGTCGATAACCGTCTGGTTCAACAATTTTACTTGTTGCATGAGGGCCAATTCCCAAGATGCTCTGGCGTTCTTCAATAACGCGAATGTTATAAGCGCATTCGCGTCCCTCTTTGGCGTAGCCGATATTTTCAAACTGGCCTGCCATCTGCTTTTGGCGATAAAGATAGTATGGCGTCATCCCCATCGCTCTAGCGCCATTTTGCGAGGCTTCAATCATCTCCGCCACCGCAGCGGCGTCAGGCAACGGTACTTCTTCCTGCAAAAGCAGCTTTTCCGCCAACGCGGAGCCCCGCTTAAGAGCCAATGTATGAACCGTCAGGCTTTCTGGGGAAAGCTTAGCGATTTCCCGCAGCGTATGCTGCACATCAGCTGGCGTTTCACCAGGCAAACCCAGAATAATATCCATGTTTATATTGCTAAAACCGTTTTGCCGCAAAGAGGCGAACATTTCTATTATATCCTGTACACTATGCTTCCGTCCAATCCTTTGCAGCGTTTTTTCCTGCATTGATTGCGGATTTAAGCTCAAACGCGAAATTGGAAAGCCTTTGAGCACGGCAATCTTCTCTGCATTCAGACTGTCCGGGCGTCCTGCTTCCACCGTCCACTCCCCTAGCTTCGGCCTGCCCAAGTACTCCTGGATCCAAGAAAGAAGCTGCTCTAGTTCCTTGGCTGGCAGACTTGTCGGCGTACCGCCGCCGATATAGAGGGTCTCCATCTGCAAGCGCTGCTGACGCAAAAGATGGCCGGCGCTCACAATATCCGCCTTAAGGGCTTGCATAAAAATCTGCAGCTTCTCTTGGGGCGGTAATACAAATGAAGGAAACGAACAGTATAAGCAGCGGCTGGGACAAAAAGGAATCCCCACATATACCCCAACAGAGCGGGGTGTTTCCGGCGGTAGAATATTTCGCTGCCGCAGGGCTATTTCCAGCAGCAGAGCCGCTTTTTCCGGCGCTGCCAAGTATTCTTGCTCGAAAGCCGCTGCAATATCCGCCTTGGTATATCCTTCATCGAAGAGACGCCGGACTATTTTCCCCGGCCGAACGCCTCGCAGTATCCCCCACGAACTGCGAGGAAGATGTACGGCCTGCTCCAGCAATAAAGCCAGATTGCGCCGCACCACCCGCCCAGGCGCAGCCTGATCTTGCGCATGAAAAAAGACGATTTCATGCGTCTCTTGCCACGTTTTTCCTTGCCAGGCAAGGGACGTAACCACCCGATCCGGCAACAGCTCGCTGCCTACGACCAAGGTGTTGGCAGTAGTTTCCTTAACAAGAGGAATACCGTACAGGCTCATTACATCCTGTACGGCGCGGTCATCTCCTTGGTCTGCTGTTGTACGAATATATCCATCAAGCCTCATTCTTTTTCTGGCACTCCTGACAATAACCGTAAAACTTGACCTGATGGTCAACAATTTGAAACTTGCTGCGTTCTGAAATGACCGCTTCTAAAGAATCCAGAAGATCGTCTTCAAATTCCTTTACTTTGCCGCAGGAAACACAGATCAAGTGATGGTGATGATGTCCGGTGTCCGGCCCATTGATTTCATAGCGGCTGCGGCCATCGCCAAAGTCCATTTTCTGCAGCAGATCCAGTTCGCTCAGCAGATCCAGCGTACGATAAACAGTAGCCAAACCGATCTCTGGCGCTTCGCGGCGCACGATTTGATGGACGTCTTCCGCGCAAAGATGTTCATCTTGATGATTTAGAAAGGCTTGCAAAATAATTTGTCTTTGCGGCGTCAGCTTAAACTGCCGTTCGCGAAAAGTTTTCCGCACATCTGTCATATCAAGTTGCATAAACTCCACACCCTTTCGGCTGTTTGCCTAAAAAATAAACGGGTTATGCTCTTTTTCCCAGCCGATAGTCGTGCTGGGCCCGTGGCCTGGTAATACTTTGGTTTCTCCCGGCAACGCAAAAAGCTGTTCTTGAATGCTTGCCAGCAATTGTTGATGGGAACCGCCGGGAAAATCAGTTCGGCCTACGGATTCTGCAAAAAGCGTGTCCCCGCTGAACAAAACGCCTTCGCCGTAAAGACTGAGGCCGCCTGGCGTATGACCCGGCGTTTCTAAAATGGTAAAAGAAAGCGCTCCCAGCGTCAATACGTCCCCTGCTTTAAGAAACGAGTCGGCTGGTTTTAAAATAACCGCATCACCAATAAAGGTCGAAAGATTTCGGTGCGGACTTGTCAACATTGCAGCATCTGCTTCGTGAATCAGCACAGATGCGCCGGTAGCTTCCGCTAAAATACCATTAGCCGCAATATGGTCTGCATGGCCGTGGGTATTGACAATATAGGTTAAGACAGCGTTTTTTTCGCGCAGGATGCGCAAAATATCACCGCCGTTGCCGCCAGGATCAATGACCATCGCCACATGCTCTTCCTTGCTAATCACAATATAACAGTTCGTACCCAAAGGCCCTACTGGCAGTTGAATAATTTCCATTCCTTGGTTCTCCTTACCCATGTATCTTAAAATAATTTTCGGCTATCCAGCAAGATAGTAACCGGTCCGTCGTTTTCCAAAGCCACAAGCATCTCCGCCTGAAACTCCCCGGCGGCCACCGTCAGCTCCTTTTCTCGACAAAGAGACAAAAAATATTCATAAAGAGCTTTTGCTTCCCCCGGCGGCGCGGCCTGGTCAAACCCAGGACGCCGTCCTTTGCGGCAGTCTCCGTACAAGGTAAATTGGGAAACAACCAATAAAGAACCGCCAACGTCTTTAAGGGAGCAATTCATTTTCCCCGTCTCATCATGAAAAATTCGCAAACCAACAATTTTATCGGCCAAATACACAGCATCTTTAGGCGTATCTCCATCGCCTACCCCTAAGAGCACCGTCAAGCCAGGACCGATGGATCCCACCAAGCGTCCGTCCACGGTCACGCTGGAAGATTTTGTACGCTGTACAACGGCTCTCATACAATTCCTCCCTTGCTTTGCTTGACCCGATAGACGCTGTATACGTCTTTGGCCCGGCGCAGTTTCGTCATGATACTTTCCAACTGATTTGTGTTGGTAATATCTAAAATAAACGTCACCGTAGCGGTTTTGTCTTTGTGCGCCCTGGCGTTGACCGAACTGGCGTTGGTTTTGCTTTCCGAAAGAATTATCATCAATTCTGACAAAAGCCCTGGCCGGTCAGCGCAAGATACTTCTACCATGACCTTATAGGTCTGTCCTTGTCCAATATCCCAGCTGACGGAAATCATGCGCTCATATTCTTCACGATTGCTAAGAACATTATTGCATTCCGCATGATGGACGGTAATGCCACGGCCCCGCGTAATATAACCGACAATCGCATCGCCGGGAACCGGGTTGCAACAGCGCGCCAGGCGCACCATATAACCGCCCTCGCCGCCTACAAGAATTCCCTGGCTCACTTTCGATTTTACTACTTTGGGTTTGATTTCGTTTAACAGCTCTGTAATATCTTGAGGAACTGCTTTTTTCGTATCCCTTTTATATATTTCCAAGAGCTTGGTCAGTACGGCGTGCGCCGTCAAGCCTCCATAACCAAGAGCGGCAAAAAGGTCTTCATCGCCTCCGGTAAGATTAAATTTTTTAGCCACTTCCTGGAGGCGATCGCTTTTTACAATTTCCTTCCATTCGTAACCAAATTTTTTAACTTCCTTCTCCAGTTGTTCCTTGCCTTTAATAATATTTTCTTCGCGTTTTTCCTTTTTAAACCAACTGCGTATTTTGTTGCGCGTTTCCGAAGAACCGACAATATTAAGCCAATCGCGGCTAGGACCGTTTCCTTGCTTAGCCGTGATGATTTCTACAATGTCCCCGTTAGAAAGCTTGTACTCCAATGGCACCATCTTGCCGTTGACCCTTGCGCCGACGCAGCGGTGGCCCACATCGGTATGCACGCGGTAGGCAAAATCAATAGGAACTGAGCCAGTAGGCAGGTCTAAGACATCGCCTCGAGGCGTAAATACAAACACCTCATCAGCAAAAACGTCCATCTTTACGGTTTCTAAAAACTCTCTTGGATCCCGTAAATCCTGATGCCATTCTAAAAGCTGCCGAACCCAGGAAAGCTTTTGATCAAATTCCTTGCCCGGTCCGCGGCCGCCTTCTTTATATCGCCAGTGAGCCGCCACACCGTATTCAGAAATACGGTGCATATCTTTCGTCCGAATTTGTATTTCCAACGGCTGTCCTTCCGTACCGATAATGGTAGTATGAAGCGACTGATACATATTGGACTTAGGCATGGCAATATAATCTTTAAAGCGGCCTGGCAGCGGTTTCCAAAGGGTATGCACCACGCCCAGCGCACCGTAACAATCTTTCACATTGTCCACTAAAATGCGAATAGCCAGCAAATCATAAATCTGGCTTAATTCTTTATTGTCTTTTTGCATTTTACGGTAAATGCTATAGAAATGTTTTGGCCGTCCCTGGATTTCAGCTGCAATATCAACAAGCGCCAATCGTTCCTGCAACATGGCGATCGCATCATTAATCAACCGTTCCCGTTCGCGTCGCTTTTGTTTGACGTTTTCCACTAAACTATAATATTGCTCTGGTTCCAAATAACGGAAAGCCAAATCTTCCAGCTCCCATTTTACATTGGAAATACCTAAGCGATGCGCCAAAGGCGCGAAGATTTCCAATGTTTCCTGGGCGATTCGCTTCTGTTTGCTTTCGTTCATATATTTCAGCGTACGCATATTATGCAGACGGTCCGCCAATTTGATTAAAACCACCCGCAAATCCTTCGCCATGGCTAAAAACATTTTGCGATAGTTTTCTAACTGCTGTTCTTCTTTAGATTTATACTCGATTCGGCTCAATTTAGTAACGCCGTCAACAAGCATCGCCACTTCCTTGCCGTAACGTTTTTCCACGTCTTCCAAGGAGTATGTCGTATCTTCCACCACGTCATGAAGCAGCGCAGCAATGATCGTCACCGCATCAATCTGCAGGTCCGCCAAAATATTGGCGACCCCTAAAGGATGAATAATATATTCCTCGCCGGAAACGCGGGTTTGCCCTGCATGAGCTTCCTTAGCAAACTCATACGCCTCCTGCACCTGTTCGCTCACGGCATCTGGTTGGTAGGTTTTAATTTTTTGTATGATATCTTCAATACGAAGCTCTGGTCCGTTGAGCATATGTGCACCTCGTCAAATCCATGTTTGTGACAATCCTTGTATTTCTACGCGCTGCAGCCATTTATCCAGCACTTTTTGGCGCAACAGGCAACCTTGTTCATATCCTTGCGTATTGGTAATATCCAGACGTTTCTCAGGCGCCGGGAGCAAGGATATGGGAGACGTGTCTCCAGCGTAAGAAATCAGGCAGACTTCCGAAAAAACGTCTAGCGCCTGCGCTAAGGCCGACGAAGCTAGCGGCAGCCGGCATTGCAGTTGCAGCTGACGCCGCAGTTGCTCCGCCGTCAGTCCTTCCTGACAATGAGAACTCTCTAAACAATAACGCATAGCCGCATAAAGTTGACGCAACCCGGCCATATCCGGCGCTAGATAATCTAATATTCTACTTTTGTTTTCCCATTGCGGAGAAGGAGCAAAATCCTCGGCTACAAGCTGAACCTGCAGCTCATCCCGCCAGATATTTCCTTCCGGTGTCGCCACCACGTCCAACAAGGTATCTTGCGGTAAATAGCTTGCTTTTTCCCCTTGGCGCCAAGCCAAAACCGGACAGGTAAATTCATTTTGCCGGACCGTTAGTTTCAAATGTTCTTTTTCTTTTCCCAAACGCCGCGCTTCTCCCTGCAAGTGAAGATTTTGCAACAGCAGTCGGGGGCGCGGATTGCCAATCCCGTAGGGTTCCAACAACTCCAGCTTCTCTAATAAAGCCTCGTTCACCATATCTAAGGAAACGACAGCATCCACAGACACCTTTGGTACATAATCCTCTTGTTGCAGCATCTGCTCCGCCTGTTGATTCATGGCCTCTTGCAAGGCAGTCACCTTTTCAGCCCGCATCGTCAAGCCTGCCGCCTGTTTGTGTCCGCCAAAACGTTCCAGCAAATGACCGCAAGCCTGCAAGGCCTGGTGCATATCAAAGCCCGGGATACTCCGGCAAGAGCCTTTAGCCCAGCCATCTTCGCTCAAACTGAGCACGATCGTGGGACGATAGTAGCGCTCTACCAGTCTAGACGCAACAATGCCGATGACACCGGGATGCCAGTTTTCGCCTGCTACAAGAAGTACCTTCTGCGAGGCCAGTGAAGCCTCTTCGCATTGCCAAAGAGCGGCTTCCACGATACAACGCTCCGTCTCTTGGCGCTGTTTATTTTCTTCGTCTAGTTCCTGCGCCAAAGCTGCCGCTTCTTCTTTTTTTTCAGTAAGCAACAGTTGCAGACTGCTTTGAGCTGCCGACATTCTGCCGGCGGCGTTCAGACGCGGCGCCAGCGAAAAAGCGATGTTCCCAGCGGAAACAGGTGTTTTTCCGCCGCTGATCTGTATAAGCGCCTCTAAACCGCGACATTCCGGCTTTACTAGTCGCTTCAGTCCTTCCCTCACCAAAAGACGCGTTTCCCCCTGGAGGGGAACCATATCCGCCACAGAGCCAACCGCAGCCAATTCGTAGCAGTAGCCTGGAAGCGCTACTGCTGGCTGCAGCTTTTTCCATAAAGCCTGCGCCAATTTAAACGCCACCCCTACGCCGGCCAGGTTTTTATCCGGATAGGAACAATCGGATCGCTTCGGATTTAAAACAGCTACTGCCTTCGGCAAGGTTGTTCCTGGCTCATGATGATCAGTTATGATTAAATGAGGAATGTTTTCCGCTTCAGCTTCCTTTACCGCGGATATTCCGCAATCTACCGTAATAACTAACGAACAACCATCTTGCCGCAACTTGCGCAACGCATCCAAATGAACGCCGTAGCCTTCTTCCTGGCGGTCTGGAATATACGTCTCTGTCAACGCTCCGAGTTGACGAAAAACTCTTGTTAAAAGAGTCGTCGCCGTCACCCCGTCCACATCATAGTCCCCATAAACGACAATCCGCTCTCGGTTGGCAATCGCCTGCAAAGTCCGGTCCATTGCTAGATCCATTTCCTTCATTAGCAAAGGATCATGACTGGATTCTATCGCGCCAAATAAAAATTCTCGAGCCGCCTCTACCGTATTTATACCGCGCAATACCAGCAACCTGGCTAGAAGCATATCTAACCCTAAAGCAGCTGCCAGCATTTCAACTTGTTTTCGTTCGGCAGAAGCAACCTGCCAGTATTTTTTCAACATCTATCACCTGATTAAAGAAAATACAGCAACCAAATTGTGCTGATTGATAGTAATATTCTCTCTTGAATTGAGAATACCTTTCTCCAAATGAGAAAAAGAAAGGGATTACATGAAAAAAGGGCTGCATACCAACTTTATTGGTATGCAGTCCTAGTACGCTACGCTATCAGGAAGCTTTTACAGACTTGCGTTTATTACCTTCGTGATCTTTAAAGGTAACCCAAAGAGGGCTGGCAAAAAAGATAGAAGAATACGCACCGCTGGCAAAGCCGATCAACATAGCCAAGGAGAAATTCTTGGTCGTGTCTCCGCCAAAAAGATACAAAGCCAAGGTAACGAATAGTACGGTTAAGACCGTATAAATAGAACGAGTCATCGTTTGCCAAATGCTGCGATTCACCAATTCGTGAATATTTTCAGCTTTACGATGGTTTTTCAGATTTTCCCGGATACGGTCAAAAATAACAATGGTGTCATTAATAGAAAAGCCGACAATGGTCAGCAATGCCGCCACAAAAGCGCTGTCAATTTCAATCTGAAAGATTGAGAATATACCTAATACGACTATTACGTCATGCACCAAGGCTAAAATGCCGGAAATAGCAAACTTAAATTCAAAACGGTAGGTAATATACGCAATAATCGTCGCCCACGACAAAAGCAAGGCCCAAACCGCATTTTTAGTAAGTTCTGCACCAATGGTCGGTCCAACTTTTTCTACGCGCAGGAGGTCATAGTGTCCTAGCTTAGCAGTCATATCCGCCATAATGTCACGACGCTGCTCTTCGGTCAGCACGCCGGTGCGAATAAAAACATTCGGTGCGGCATCAACCTGCTCGTTCGCCACAAGCTGAATGGTGCTGCCTTCCATATGCACGTCTTTCATGACATCCCGGACTTCGGCGACTGTGACGGGACGAGCAAATTTCAAGTCCAACAGCGTACCGCCAGTAAAATCAATTCCCAGATTAAAGCCTTGCACGGCAATGGAAAGCAGGCCGGGAACCATAATTAAAATAGACAAGGCAAACCAAAAATAGCGCTTGCCGATAATATCGAACTTCATTTTTTCGTCACCTCCTATGCGCCAAACATTTTGTGGTTTTGAAAGGGTTTGCTCTTAAAGAGCAGCTTCAGCATATAGTGAGCTACCACAGTTGCTGTAAATAAGCTGAGGATAATCCCCAGACCAAGGGTAATGGCAAAGCCTTTCAAAAGACCGGTACCAGTAAAGAATAAAATAACTGAAACAATCAACGTAGTCATATGCGAGTCTAAGATGGTCATGAACGCCCGGCTATAACCAGCATCCATGGCGGCGCGCAGAGACTTGCCGCTGCGGTATTCTTCTTTAAAACGCTCGAAAATCAACACGTTCGCATCAACCGCCATACCAACAGACAAGATAATGCCGGCAATACCTGGCAAGGTTAAAGTTGCATTCAGCATCTTAAGGGCCAATAAGAGCATTAATACATATAGTATCAAAGCTACATTGGCCACCATGCCGGGAATACGATAGAAAAGGCCCATAAAGAGGACTACCGCGCCTACGCCGACCGTAAAGGCAAATTGACTTTTTTGCTTGGAATCTTCACCCAAGGTCGGACCAACCGTCCTAGTTTCCAGCACTTCCACCTTGACAGGCAGCGAGCCGGAACGTAATAAAATGGCCAAATTTCGCGCTTCTTCAATGCTGCGTTGGCCGGTAATAACGGCTTTGCCGTTAGGAATTACTTCTTCTACCACCGGACTTGTCAGCACCTGTTT
Organism: Anaeromusa sp.; assembly: GCF_028691475.1. NCBI lineage: Bacteria > Bacillati > Bacillota > Negativicutes > Selenomonadales > Sporomusaceae > Anaeromusa > Anaeromusa sp. Next base: position 1,482 of record NZ_JAQUZF010000071.1, on the reverse strand, counting down.
ATCCAAAAGAATGCTGATTTTTTTGCCAATGTTTTTTCGCGTCAAATCCGCAAACTTTTTTCCGCCTTCGTCGGAAAATTCCAAGGCTACTAAATTCCGTTTTCCTTGGTCGATTTGCTCTTTTGCATCCTTAAGATCCATGCCGCTCAACACCGTATTGCCCGCTTCATCTTGAAACTCAAGCAACGCTGTTTTTCCCAGCATTTCGATGGCTTTCTCGGGATCTTTAACGCCTGGAAGTTCAACGATAATGCGTCGTTCTCCCTGCCGTTGAATGATGGGCTCTGTAAGTCCCAACTCATTAACGCGGCGTTCAATAATCTTGACGACTCGCTGCACGGAATCGTCATCCACCTTAGCTTCCGGCGTATCTACTGCCTCCATGACCACATGGGTACCGCCTTGCAAATCAAGGCCTTGTTTAATAGATAACGCCAGCGGCAGCGTATATACTCCAGCCACCAGCAATATAGCGGCAATGATGGCCAAAAACTTGCCAAAATAAGACCACCTCACTAGTCCTTCCTCCTTGTTATACAATTTTTTTTACTATACTACATCGCTCTTCTGTTGCTATGTAATGCACAGGTTCATCATGCTTTTCCCTGGGCAGCAAATCGAATGAAATACAGCATTCCCAGCAGACTCCTAAACGGCTTGCTCGCGTACGTCCTAGATAGCGGTCATAGTATCCTCCGCCAAATCCTAAACGATAGCCATCAATATCAAACGCCAAGGCGGGAATTAAAATGAGATCCAGCCCTTCCGGCGCTAGAACGCTCGTATTCTGGGGCTGCCAAATGCCATGTTCCCCTTGTTGCAAGCACGCTTCACCAGCATAGGCCGCGGCTTCCATCAAGCCTGGCTGCAGCACATCAAGCAACGGCAAATAAGCCTGTTTCCCTTGCGTTTGCGCTTGCTGCAACAACGGCCGAATATCCGCCTCGCCAGCAAGAGGCCAGTAAAACAATATTTTTTCCGCCTGAGACCAAGGCGAGCTGCTTAAAATTTGTTGGCAGATTGCAGTACTACTATTCTGTTTTACCAACGTGCTTAGAGAACGGCGCAAGGCGGCGAAATGACGTCTCGCCGCCTGCTTTGCTTCAACAATGTTAATTTTTTTCGCCATTGCCGGTGCTGCCGTTGGGTTTGCTGGCGATGGAAGTACGCGCAAATTCGATCTCTACCTTTTCCGCTACTTTCAACGTCACTTTGTCCTTAGTAATGGCAGTAATGGTTCCATAAGCGCCACCGATCGTAACGACTCTGTCACCTTTTTTCAGGTTGTCCAGCATTTCGTGACGGGTCTTTTCTTGCTTCTTCTGAGGTCGATACAGCATAAAATAGAAAACCAGACCCACTAAAATAATCGGTGCATAGCTAAAGAGCATCTGCAGAGTTTCTTCTGACAAGTATGTTCACCTCGCTTTCAGAACTACCTATTCCCTATTCAACACAAACTAAAAAAATCCTTTTAACGTT